>JAOPXF010000324.1 GCA_025965295.1 Nocardioides sp. | reverse complement strand
GTCCTCGGCTACGCCGACCTCGACGGCGACCCGAACCTGTCGGGCGATCCGCGACGTCGGGACCGGGCACCAGATCCTCTTCATCGAGGTGCCCGACACCAAGGCCGGCAAGAACCGCATCCACTTCGACCTCCGGCCGCGCACCGGGACCCGTGACGAGGAGCTCGAGCGGCTGCTCGCTCACGGCGCGACGACGGTCGACGACCTCCGGGGCACGCATGGGCCGGGCACTGGGTGGGTGGTGCTGGCCGACCCGGAGGGCAACGAGTTCTGCATCCTGCGCTCCGAGGCCGAGGTGGCCGTCGGGCGGCCCGTGCAGTGATGTCCGGACCCGGGGACGGGGCGCCCTGGATCAGCCGAGGGGGCCGTTCCAGGCCACGACCCTGCCGGATGTCTGGGCGAGCGGCTCGAGTCGTCCCGCCCGGTAGTCCCACGCCGCGATGACCATCGTCGAGTGCTCTCCGGTGCGGTCCAGGAGACCGAGGACGGGCAGGTCTCCTTGCCAGCCCAGCAGCACGGCCAGGCCGGGGCCCGGTCCGGTGGGGAGGTAGGCGAGCACGTCGCCGGTGGTCGCGTCGACGGCCACGACGCCGTCGCCGAGGGGCGGATCCTCACTGCCGAGTTCTCGACTGCCGACGGCCATATCACCCACCGCGATGCCGTCCCTGACCAGTGGCGGATACGGGTTCAGGCCGCCACCGTTGTTCGCGGGAGTGGGTACGTCGGGACGAGAGTCCCAGTCGAGGAGCCGGTCGCCCCCCCAGGTCAGAGCGCCGTCGTCGGTGAATGCGGTGTTCGGACCGAAACGGGACGGGTAGGCATCGCGGGTGTCGAGGTCCACGACAGTGCCGGTCGTGTCGGCCTCGGAGGCGACCAGCACGTGTGAGACGTCGACCCAGATGGCGAAGGACAGGAACCGGCCCGGCATCGGGTAGGTCCGGTGGCTGCCGTCGGTCAGGTCGACCACGACGAGCGAGTCGGGCTGCGGCAGCGCCAGGCGGGTGCCGTCCGGGGAGAACTCGGTCGGTCGGATCGGCGGTGAGGTGTACCGGCCGTCGCTGATCAGACCCAGCCCGGGGACGCTGACGCGTCGCCACCGGCCGTCGACGCCGAGCACTACCGGGACCGCAGGGTCATCGCCTTCCACGGTGGCGAACACCCCGCGGGTCATCGGGTCGTCGGCCAGCTCGGTGGTCGCGCCCGGGTCCAGCGCGGGTACGGCGTCGAGCCGGGCCCACAGGTCGGGGGTCAGGAGACGCTGGGTGTTCGAGTGGTCGATCTCCCTGGCGTACCGGGTCGGGGTCACGGTGGACGTGGGATCCGGTCCAGCTGGTCGTGGTCGCTCGGGCTCGCCCCGGAGAGACAGTGCTGACACCCCGACGACGAGCACGAGAGTTGCACCGACGCCGACTGCGACAGTGCGCCGCCGGCGAGTCCTGCGACGTGCGGCTTCCCAGATGCCCTCGGCCACTTCGGTCTCGGGCAGCTCGAGCTGGTCGACGAGGTCGGAGAGCTTCATGATCGTTCCTCCACGAGTTCCTCGAGCCCGGGAGCGATCTCCCGAAGGCGGGCGAGCGCCACTGAGGCCTGCTTCTTGACGGTGCCCTCGGTGACTCCCAGGACCCTCGCGGCCTCGGCGACGCTGAGGTCCTCGATGTAGCGCAGCACCAGCACGGCTCGCTGCTTGTGCGTGAGCAGTGCGAGCGCCGCCTGGACCATAACCGGTGCCTCGCCGGGCCTGCTGAGCACGCCTTCGGGTGGGCGGTCGGTCAGGGTCTCGCGCCGGACCCGTCTCCACCACGAGACGTGCTCACGGAAGATGACCGTGCGCACCCACGCGTCCGGTTGACCGTCACGCAGCGTGTCCCAGCGCTGGGCGGCCCTGATCAGCGCCTCCTGCACGAGGTCCTCGGCGCGTTGGAAGTCGCCGGTCATCAAGTACGCCACGCGAACCAGTCGCTGCTGGCGCGCCCGGGCCCACTCCTCGAACGACTCCCGCACGCCCATCGACACCTCCACACCCTCTCAACGCGCGAGACCGGCCGCCGGGTTGAAGTCCTCAGGGTCCGAGTCGCCCCGTGCTCGGCCCTCGACCCGACCTCCACCCGGGTGATCGAGGAGACGATGCTCGAGCTGGCCCACGAGGTCACGATCGTCATCGTCACCCACAACATGCAGCAGGCCGCCCGCGTCTCCACGCACTGCGCCTTCTTCCTCGCGGCCCAGGGCACCCCCGGGGTCATCGTGGAGCACGGGGATACTGCTCCCATGTTCTCGAACCCCCAGGACCAGCGCACGATGGACTACGTCAACGGCCGCTTCGGGTGAGCCTGCGCTTCATCGGCGCGGTCGCGGCGGCCCTCGGCGTGGTCACGGCGGCCGCGTTCGCGGTCCAGGAGCACGACCGGCGCGACGATCTCGTCGTCGGGCAACGCCTGACCGAGCAGCGCTACGTGCTCGAGCAGGTGCGCGCGTCGACGCCCCCCGCCCGGTCGGGGGAGAGCCGGTCGAGCGACCGCGGGCGGGCCGGTGTCGTCCAGGTCGACCAGGGCTGGCTGGCCGAGACGGCCGGGCGGACCGCCGTACCCCTCCCGGCGCTGCGCGCCTACGCCCGCGCCCAGCTCGCCGACACCGGCGGCTGCGGGATCGGCTGGACGACGCTCGCCGGTATCGGCTGGGTGGAGTCGCACCATGGCACCATCGGCGGCCGGACCCTCGGTGACGACGGCCGCTCCTCGACCCCGATTCTCGGACCGGCGCTGGACGGCAAGGGGAAGTTCGCCGCGATCCGCTCGACCCCCTCCTCGCAGGCCTGGCACGGCGACACGGTCTGGGAGCACGCGGTCGGCCCGATGCAGTTCCTCCCGTCGACCTGGGACGCCTGGGCCACCGACGGCGACGGCGACGGCACCGCCGACCCGCTCGACCTGGACGACGCGGCCGCGGCGGCCGCGCGCTACCTGTGCGCCAGCGGCGCCGACCTGGCGACCGGCTCCGGGTGGGCCGCGGCGGTCCTGACCTACAACCACGCCCGGGTGTACGTCGACGACGTGTACGCGGCGGCCTCGGCGTACGCCGCTCGCGCTGCGGACTGACCGGTCTACTCGCGGCTGATGTTGACGTCCTCGGCGTTCACTCGCAGCACCCCGTCGATCTCGGCGAGCGCGGCGGCCAGCTCGGTCACGGCGCCACGGCCCTGCACCTCCAAGGTGACGGTCACGGACGCAGCCCCGTCGCCGTCGACCTCGGCGGGTGGTGGTCGGTGCGAGGTCAGGTGGTGGACCGAGAAGCCACGGCGCGTGCACTCGGCGAGCACCCGGCGCAGCACTCCCTCACCGTCGCGATAGACCAGCGCCAGCCCGCTCGGCGCGAACCGGGAACGGGGCAGCCGCCGGACCAGGGCGGTGTAGCCCGGCACAGCGACGAAGAAGAGCAGCGTCGTGACGGCGGCCAGCACCGGAAGCCCGGCGCCGGCCGCCATCCCGACGGCGGCGGTCAGCCAGATCGAGGCGGCCGTCGTCAGGCCGCTCACGGCGTCCCTGCGGACGAAGATCAGGCCGCCGCCGATGAAGCCGATCCCCGAGACGATCTGCGCGGCGACGCGGGACGGGTCGAGGGTGACGTGCTCGCCGAGCACGTCGTCGAAGCCGTACTTGGACACCAGCATGAACAGCGCGGCCCCGACTCCCACGAGCGTGTGGGTGCGCAGCCCGGCGCTCTTCTGGCGGAGCTCCCGCTCGAGGCCGATCAGGGACGACAGCGCGAAGGCCAGGCCCAGCTCGCCCACCTGGAGCCAGCCCTGACCGAGGGGTTCCGAGATCGCCTGCACGCCCATCCGCTCCACCATAGGCCGTGTCGTCACGGCGTCGTAGACTCGTTCCGACCCCCTGCCTGTTCCGTGGCCGGGGGCTGTCGTGTTGCGCGTTCCCGTTCAATTGTCGGGAAGAAGACCTGTTTCGAGCCGGATCCGGTGCCTTTCCCAGCAATTGAACGGATCCGAACCAGAAGGAGCACCGTGAGCCTCACCGGCCTGGCCGATGCCGTCCTCGCCGACCCCGTCCTCGCCGAGGCCGTGGCCGATGCCCGCGGCGGCACCGTGCGCGCCCTCGACCTGACGGGCCCGGAGGCGATGCGGCCGTTCGTGATCGAGGGCCTGGTCCGGGCGGGCCGCACGGTCCTGGCGGTCACCGCGACCGCCCGCGAGGCCGAGGACCTGGCCGCCTCGCTCGCCGACCTCGTCGACCCGGACACGGTGGTGCACTACCCCAGCTGGGAGACGCTGCCGCACGAGCGGCTCAGCCCCCGCAGCGACACCGTCGGCCGTCGGCTGGCCGTGCTCCGGCGCCTGTGCCACCCCGGGGTCGCGACGGACTCGACCGGCGGGGCCCCCAACGGGCCGGTGCGGGTGGTCGTCGCGCCCGTCCGCTCCGTGCTGCAGCCGCAGGTCAAGGGGCTGGGCGACCTCGAGCCCGTCGAGCTGGTCCCGGGCGCCACGGCACCACTCGAGGACGTCGTGCGCAGGCTCGCGGACGCGGCGTACTCCCGCGTCGACCTGGTCGAGAAGCGCGGCGAGTTCGCGGTGCGCGGCGGCATCGTCGACGTGTTCCCGCCGACCGAGGAGCACCCGCTGCGGGTGGAGTTCTGGGGCGACGACGTCGAGGAGATCCGCACGTTCTCCGTCGCCGACCAGCGCACGCTCGACACCGTCGAGCGGCTCTGGGCGCCGCCGTGCCGCGAGCTGCTGCTCACCTACGACGTACGGCGACGCGCCGCCGAGCTGGGTGCCGCACACCCGCAGCTGCTCGAGCTGACCGACAAGATCGCGGCCGGGATCGCGGTGGAGGGCATGGAGTCGCTGACGCCCGCGCTGGTCGACGAGATGGAGCTGCTGATCGACCTGATGCCGGCCGACTCGCACGTGCTGGTTCTCGACCCCGAGCGCGCCCGCAGCCGCGCCCACGACCTGGTCGCCACCAGCGAGGAGTTCCTCGGCGCGAGCTGGGCCGCTGCGGCGGGCGGTGGCAGCGCCCCCATCGACCTCGGTGCGGCGTCGTACCGCTCGCTCGCCGACGTCCGTGACCACAGCCTCGCCCAGCACAAGCCGTGGTGGACGATGAGCCCCTTCGGCCTCGACGTCGACGCGGTCGACGCCGGGCCGGTCGACACCCCGCTGCGCGACGAGACCGGCGAGATCGTGGTCTCGACGAGCTCGACCACCGGTGAGCGCATCGACGTGCTGGCCGGCGCCGTCGCCAGCCGGTCGCTGGCCGCCCGGCCCGCCGACGCCTACCGCGGCGACGTCGACCGCGCCATCGGCGACATCGAGCAGTGGCTCAAGGACGACTATCGGATCGTCGTCCTGCACCCGGGCCACGGCCCGGCGCAGCGGATGGTCGAGGTGCTCGGCGAGCGCGACGTCCCCGCCCGCCTCTCCGAGCCGGCGGACCTCGTCCTCGACGAGAACGTCGTCACCGTCACCTGCGGCGCCCTGGACCGGGGCTTCGTGGACGAGCGCAACAAGATCGTGCTGCTCACCGGCGAGGACCTCTCGGGCCAGAGGTCCTCCACCCGCGACATGCGCAAGATGCCCGCGCGCCGCAAGCGGCAGATCGACCCGCTGGAGCTGGCGGCCGGCGACTACGTCGTCCACGAGCAGCACGGCGTCGGCCGCTTCGTCGAGATGCGCCAGCGCGAGGCCGGGGGAGCGACCCGCGAGTACCTCGTCCTCGAGTACGGCGCCTCCAAGCGCGGCGGCCCCCCGGACCGGCTCTTCGTGCCGGCCGACGCGCTCGACCAGGTCACCCGCTACGTCGGCGGCGAGCAGCCCAGCCTCGACCGGCTCGGCGGCGGCGACTGGGCCAAGCGCAAGGGCCGCGCCCGCAAGGCCGTCCGCGAGATCGCGGCCGAGCTGATCAAGCTGTACGCCGCCCGGCAGGCCACCCAGGGCTTCGCGTTCGGCCCGGACACGCCGTGGCAGCGCGAGCTCGAGGACGCGTTTCCCTTCCACGAGACCCCCGACCAGCTGACCACGGTCGACGAGGTCAAGGGCGACATGATGCGCAGCGTCCCGATGGACCGCCTGGTCTGCGGCGACGTGGGCTACGGCAAGACCGAGATCGCCGTGCGCGCGGCGTTCAAGGCGGTGCAGGACGGCAAGCAGGTCGCCGTGCTCGTGCCGACCACCCTGCTCGTCACGCAGCACTTCACGACCTTCGCCGAGCGGATGAGCGGCTTCCCGGTGACCCTCAA
>JAOPXF010000295.1 GCA_025965295.1 Nocardioides sp. | reverse complement strand
CCTTCTCGCGCTCCAGGTCGCCGGAGTCCATGACCCGGTCGGCCACGCTCTCGGCCTGGTGAGCGGTGAAGGCGCCGGCCTGGCGGAGCATCGCGTCCACGAGGGTGGTCTTGCCGTGGTCGACGTGGGCGACGATGGCGACGTTCCGAACGTCGCTGCGCTGAGTATTTCCAGACATGCGGAGCGGGGCTCACTTTCGATGGGGGATCCTTCCCATGCTATCGGCGGGGCCGTCCTTTCCCCGCATCGAGCAGCGGGCACCCGGAGGCGCTGGGCGGCGTTTCCTACAGTGGGGACATGCCCACCATCGCGACGACCGACCGGGTCGACCGGTCCCAGCTGCTCGACTTCGCCCGCACCCGTCACCAGCTCACCCTCGTGACCCTGCGTCGCGACGGGAGGCCCCAGCTCTCACCCGTCACCGGCGGGGTCGACGCCGAGGGCCGGATCGTCATCTCGACGTACCCCGACCGCGCGAAGGCCGTGAACCTGCGCCGCAACCCGGCGGCCTCGGTGCTCGTGCACTCCGACGAGTGGAACGGGCCCTACGTCCAGGTCGACGGCACCGCCGAGGTCCTCGACATGCCCGCGCAGGAGGCGGAGGACGGCCTCGTGGAGTACTTCCGCTGCATCAGCGGCGAGCACGTCGACTGGGACGAGTACCGCCAGGCCATGCGCCGCCAGGGCAAGTCACTGATCCGGATCACCGTCGACTCGTGGGGCCCGATCGCGACCGGCGGCTTCCCGCCCGACCGGGTGCCGGACGCCTGACCCCCAGCAGCCGCCCTGGCCCCAACGAGCCATGTCGGTGGCCGCCCGGGCCACCTAGGCTCCGGCCGTGGGCCGAATGCCGCGCGCCCGACGCGCGCCTCGCGCCTGGACCGCTGCTGTCGGCCTGGCGATGATCACGGCGGGGCTCGGGGCCGCCTCCTCGGCGAGCGCGGCCGCGGACCACACGTCCGTTGGCTCCGCAGGCGTCCCGGCCCACCGCCCGGCTGCCTCGCTGCGGCCCACCGCGATCGGGGTCGACCGGCACGGCACGTCGTACGTCGGCTTCGCGACCGGCGGTGCGCTGGTGCGGATCAGCTCCTCCGGGGAGCTCCGTCGCCCGGTGCCGCTCGACCAGGACGGCGCCGTGCACGCGGTCTTCGCCACCTCCAACGGCAACATCTGGGTCCACTACGGCAGCAGCGTCTCGCTGCTCAAGCCCGGGGGGCGGGTGCTCCAGCACTTCGGCGAGGACCTCGCGAACGCCTGCCTGGGCACCTCGCCGGAGCCCGCGCGCTACGGCGGCATCACCGCGACCCGCCGCCTGGTCTACGTCGCGAGCGGCTGCGACGCGTCGGTGCACGTCTACACGCACGGGGGCCGGCTGCGAGAGGTGCTGCGGCTGCCGGGCGGCGGCCTGCCGCGGGGCATCGCGCACGGTGCCGCCCAGAGCGGCCGGCCCGCCGAGCTGTACGTCGCCCAGCCGGACCTCGGGCGGGTGCTCACCTATGACGCGGGGCGGCTGACCGGCTCCTCGCGGCCGGTCGCGAGGCTCGACGTGCGCAAGCGGGCGCGCGGCTTCCGGCCGGTCCCGGCGGGAGTCGTCGTCGACGGGGGTGGCCAGCTGGTCGTGTCCGACACCGCCAACAACTCCCTCTACTTCTACGACACCAACCACGGCAACACGCTCTACCGGACCCTGGGCCACGGCCCGCGCCGCGGACGGTCCGCCGGCCGGCTCAACCACCCGGCCGGCATCGCCCAGCACGCCCAGGACGGCGGTTCGCTGTCGGGGAACCTGTTCATCGCCGACAGCGACAACCACCGGGTCCAGCGCTGGGACACCGGCGGCTACACGCACTGGGCCACGCGGGTGCGGGCGCCGGGCGCCGCCGGTGGCAGTGGCAGTGGCAGCGGTGGGTGGCGGGGGTGGCGGGACCGGCTCGCGGATCCCGGTGAACACTTCTGCCCCGCAGGTCACCGGCACCGCCGACATCGGCGAACGGCTCGCCTGCAGCACCGGCAGCTGGACCCACGCGCCCACGTCGTACACCCGCGGCTGGCTCCGCGACGGCTCCCCGATCGCCGACACCGACCGGTCGGCGTACGTCGTCGCGGAGACCGACGACGGGCACCGGATCTCGTGCCGGGTGCGCGCCACCAACGCCGCCGGCACCAGTGACTGGGCCGCCAGCGGTGCGGTGAGCATCGGGGGCGGTGGTGGTGGCCCGGGCTCGTCGAACAACCTCACGCCACCGACGATCAGCGGCACCGCCGCCACCGGCCAGGCGCTGACCTGCAACCCGGGGACCTGGGTCGGGTCGCCGGTCTTCTCGTACGCGTGGCTGCGCGCCGGCACTTCCGTGGGCTCCGGCTTCGGCCCGACCTACGTGGTGCAGGCCGCCGACGTCGGACAGCCCGTGGTCTGCGTGGTCACGGCGAGCGCCGGCCCGGCCGGCTCGGGGCAGGCGTCGTCGGCACCGGTCACCCCGACCGCCGGCGCGACGACCGTGACTCCCGGCCCCGGAACGCAGGAGTTTTATCGGCCGGCTGATGGAACTCGCGCACCGTTCGGCTCCTGAACG
>JAOPXF010000276.1 GCA_025965295.1 Nocardioides sp. | reverse complement strand
CTGCTCGAGCGGTGCCTGTCCGGCATCACGAGCGCCGCCGCCGAGACCGCTCGTCCGGACGTGTCTGTCCTGCTGGCCGGCGTCATGAAGCCGGCCGACCTGGACCGCTTCGCCGAGCTCGTGGGGGAGCAGTCATCTGTCGCGGTGGGCGCGGTCCTGCAGAACGCGGCGGCAGTCTTCGAGCTGGACGGCTTCGCCTCGTCTGGCCTGGCGCTCTGGATCGACCTCCCTGCCCTGACGCGTTCCGTGGAGGGCAGGACAGACGACCTGCTCCTCGCCCCGACCCCTGAAGGTGACCGACCAGACCGAGGTCTGCGGACCTGGCCCTTGGTGGCGCGGCTGCTCGAGACGCTGCCCTCCGCCGACGGGCAGCAGGTCGGCGTGGTCCTGCCCGCCTCGGGAGGGGCCTTGGCCACGGACCTCTACAGCCTCGGCGTACGCCGGTTTGCCAGCTCATCGGTCCATGCGGAGCAATTGCGCCTCTTGCTCGCCCAACACACGCAGCAGCGCTGTAGTGAGGAGAAAGACAATGGTTGACGCACCTGGACGTTCCCTGGGTCTCGTGGAGACACTCGGCCTCGTCGCCGCCACCGAGGCCGCCGACGCCATGGTCAAGGCGGCCAATGTTCGCCTGGTCGGCCGTCAGCAGCCGGGCGGTGGCCTCATCACCATCATCGTCGAGGGCGACGTGGGCGCGGTGAACGCCGCCGTCGCGGCGGGTCGTGCGGCAGCCGAAGCCGTCGGCACCGTCGTGTCGACCCACGTCATCCCGAGGCCCCACGGCGAGATCGCCGACATCCTCGATCGACCTCCCGTGCGGTGACGATGCCGTCGTTCAGTCGTGTCGTCTGTCTCCGGCACGCGGAGGCAGAGATCAATGTCCAGCGCCGGTTCTCCTCCGAGATCCCGGGAACACCGCTGACCGATCTGGGTCGTGAGCAGGCGACCGCCACCGGTCAGGCACTGGTGGACGAGGGCGTCGCCCACGTCTACAGCAGCCCACTGCTCCGGGCCTTGCAGACGGCCGAGATCGTCGGTGCTGCCCTTGATCGGGAAGTCTCGGTGATTCATGGGCTGCGAGAAGTCGGCCTGGGCAGCCGTGAGGGAACGCCGGGGACCAACACCGAGTTCTTCCTGCACCCGGCGTTCCAAGCCTGGATCCACGGTGACGACCTGTCCCAGTCGTTCGAGGGCGGCGAGACCGGCACGCAGGTGGTGGAGCGGATGCGTGAGTCGCTCGACATGATCGCCGATCGGCACCCCGACAGCACCGCCGCGATGGTGTCGCACGGCGGTTGTCTCATCGCCGGTCTCCTGCACCTGTGCGTGAACCTCGGTTACACCGACGTGGTGCGGGGCGTGCCAGGAAACGGGACCGCCATCGTGCTGGAGCGCCGTGAGGGCGTGTGGTCGTGCCTGTCGTGGCCGACCGTTGTGCATCACTAGCCACGATGCTCCTCAGACAGGGTTCTGGGGCTGATGCAGCCCGTCGCCCAGCGGCTCGAACCCGGTTGCGGATGCCGCACGTATTCCCCCAGTAATCGCTCGCAAACCGCAAACGTCGACGTCCCCAGACCGATTCGCACTCGGCGCTCCGCTGAGTGTCTGCAGAGGTCAGTTCGCGGAGGAGCCTCGCTGCCGGCGTTGACGACCCGGCCACTCGCTCCGCGCTGGACACGCCATCGCGGCCCATCGCGCGGGCGTCCCGATCGCGCGGATCGCCGCCCAGACTCGGCACAAGGACCTCGGGCTGTGAGCGACCGAGCACGGCGTTTCACAATCCCTGAAAGTCTTCGAGGATTGTGCTCATGGGATCAATAAGCGTCGCGCAGGCCGCAGAGCGGCTCGGAGTCAGCGTGCCCCGGATCCACCAGCGCATCGCGGACGGCTCGCTGGTCGCCGAGCGAATCGGGTCCCAGTGGGCGGTCGACGAGCGTTCCCTCCTGCGCGTCCAGGAGCGCAGCAAGCCCGGTCGCCCCCATTCGGCCCGCTCCGCTTGGGCAGTCATCGCTGTCTCGGAGAAAGATCGCGACCGGATGCGCCCCAGGGGGCCGGCAGCATGGGCGCGTGCCCGGATGCAGCTGAAGCGCCTGCTGGAGCCTGCTGAGAGGCCCGCCAGCGCTGAGGACGCCGTCGGCGACCTGGCGGTGTCGCTTCGGTCAGTGTTCCGCAACCGGGCCCAGCGCCGACTGCTCCGTGCGGCGCCGGCCGACCTTGCCGATCTCAGGGCCGATGACCGCTGGGCAATGCTCGTCGACCTGGGGGCGATCGGCATCGCCTCGGCCGATGTCGAGGGCTACCTCGCCGAGTCGGAGGTTGCAGGAGTCATGAGGGATTTCCTCCTGGTCGAGGCCGACAGCCACGCGAACGTCGTACTGCATGTCATCCTCGACGCGCAGTACCCGTACCCGTACCCGGACTCACGGCTCCGGCTCGCGGCGGATCTCGCCGAGCATCGCGGGCCGCGCGAGGAGGCCCGGGCACCTGAGTTGCTGCGCCTCCTGGCTGGGCCTGCTCGACCTGCACGAGCAGCTCCCCGCGGGCTGGAGACTGATCGGCGGACAGCTCGTCCATCTGCACTGCGCGAGCGCGGACAGCTCCCAGTGCGGCCCACGAACGAGGCAGACACGGCGGCGGGACTCGAGCATCGCTGGATGCGAGGCGAGGCCTCGATCGACGTCCTCCTGCCGGACGGTATCGGCGAGCGTGCCCGCGTGCGCCTGGGAGCCACCGGTAGTCCGACCCTCCCAACCGCCGGCGGGACCCAAGCGCTCCAGCGCAGCGAGACCATCGCGGTGATGGTCGGTGGCCGCGAAGGATCCGTGCGCCGGCCCCACCTCGGCGCCCTCGTCGGCAAGGCGGCAGCCCTCAGCAACGCCGGCGACCCCGGCCTCGGTCGCCACCGGCGCGACTTCGTGATCCTCGCCGGACTGCTGACGGCCCGCGACTTCCGGGCGAGGAGCTCACCACGAAGGACCGCCAGCGGCTGCGCACGATGATCGCTGCGGTAATGAAGGACCGCGTGCACCTGATCGAGGTCCCGAATGCCGAGGTCTCGCTCGAGCGGCTCGGGGTAGCGGCGGACCTGTAGCTGTCCGCGAGTAGCGCCAGATCCAGCCTCGCTATCGTGACGACGTGCTGGAGGACTTCGTGATCGCCCGCAACGTCGAAACTGAGTCGACGCTGCCATACCTCCTTCGGATCCCGCTCGGAGACGGCATCATCCTCAAGGCGAAGGACACTTGGCCGCGCACCGGCAAGGTCTACTGCCACCGTGTCGAGGAGTGGCCGGCAGACGCCGAGATCATCGAGCGGGTGCCGGTGCGCTCCTGTGTGAGGCGGGGCGCCGCCATCGACCTCGTGCTCGACCGCGGGCGAGAGAACCGCTCCCAGATCGTCGTCACCAACGCCCGCGGTCGGCAGATGATCTTCTGGCAGACCGCCCGCACCTCCAAGCAGGCGCGTCCGGCGGTGACCCTCCCCGGAGCCCGCGCCAGCGGAGTTGCCGACCTGGAGATCGTGGTCGACGTCCGCGAGCGCTACCCCTTCACCTTCGCCGACCGGCAGGCGACAACCCGACGTGCGCCGCTGAGCGCCGGCGACTACGGACTCATCGTCGACGGGCTGTTGCAGGCGTCGGTGGAGCGCAAGTCCCTTGCCGACCTCGTCTCCTCGCTGACCACGGGCAAACTGAGATTCCAGCTCACCGAGTTGTCCGCGATCCCGCGTGCCGCGGTGGTCGTCGAGGAGCGCTACTCCCAGGTCTTCAAGCTCGACCGCGTCCGGCCGAGCGTCGTGGCTGACGCGATCGCCGAATGCCAGATCCGGTTTCCGACCGTTCCGATCGTCTTCTGTGACACCCGCAAGCTTGCCCAGGAGTGGACCTATCGCTTCCTCGCCGCTGCTCGAGTCGGGCTCTGCGAGGAGATGGTTGGCGACCTCGCCGTACGCGGCCTCGAAGCGGCGCCGCGGCTGGCGCCCGCGCCGCCAACACCTGCCGAGGTACGTGGCTGGGCGATGACGAACAACATCGTCGTCTCCGACAGGGGCAGGATTCCGGTGGCGGTGATGGATCAGTACCTCGAGGCTCGCGCCCGAGGCGAGACCTGAGACTGTGGTCGGTGTGGGCCGCCGGAGCCGATTGATCGAGGGCGCGCCTTGAATCACGGACGGTCGCAAAGCGGGAGCCGCAAAGCCGCAGGTCAGCCGGCTAGTTTGCTCTGACGAACGCAGTTGTCGGCAAAGGATCGCGCTCACGCTCAGGACCATCGGCGTCTTCCCGATGACCCACCACGTCGAGTGCGTGGCGCTGCTGACGCGCTCTCAGCGTCGCGAGGCGTAGACCCGGCGTACGACGTCCTCGACGTCCGGCTCCTCGACCGCCAGGTCGAGCACCTCGACGCGTTCCGACACCGCGGCCAGCACCCGCGCCGCCGTCGTGCGCTCGGCGTCGAAGGCGAGGCGCTGGCGCAGGCCGCCGCCCTCGCTGCCGAGGTGCTCGGTCTCGGGGATGCCGAGCAGGTCGCCGGTCGACTCGGCGAGGTCGACGACCAGCACCCGGCGGGCGCCGACGGTGCGGGAGAGGCCGGTCAGCGTGCCGTCCCAGACGAGCGAGCCCCGGTCGACCAGGAGCACCCGGTCGCAGAGCCGCTCGACGTCACCCATGTCGTGGGTGGTCAGCACCAGGGTCGTGCCGTGGGTGCGCCGCTCGGCCACCAGGAACTCCCGCAGCCGCTGCTTCGACAGCACGTCCAGGCCGATCGTCGGCTCGTCGAGGATGACCAGGCGCGGCGAGTGCAGGAGAGCGGCGGCCACCTCGGCCCGCATCCGCTGCCCCAGCGAGAGCTGGCGCACCGGCGTGCCGAGGAACTCGTCCAGCTCGAGTCGCTCGACCAGCTCCTCGGTGCGCTCGCGCTCGCGGGCGGCGCCGAGGCCGTGAATGGCCGCCAGGAGCCGGAACGACTCGCGCACGGGCAGGTCCCACCACAGCTGCGAGCGCTGCCCGAAGACCACTCCCACCTCGCGGGCGAGCCGGCGACGGTCGGGCACCGGGCGCAGTCCGCACGTGGTCGCGGACCCTCGCGTGGGCACCAGGATGCCGCAGAGCATCTTGATGGTCGTGGACTTGCCGGCACCGTTCGCGCCGATGTAGCCCACCGCCTCCCCGGCGTCGATCCGCGCGTCCAGGGCGCCGACGGCGACGACCGTGCGGCGCCGCAGACCCTCGCGCACCCGGAAGTCGCGGCCGAGCCCCTCCATCACGATCACGGGGTCACTCATCCGCCGCCTCCTCGGTAGTGCCGCACGCCCAGCCGCCAGGCGAGCAGGGCCATCGTCCAGGTCCAGAGCGCCGCGAGCGGCGCGCACCAGCCCAGCCAGGTGGGCATCCACTCCGGGCCGGGCAGGCCGAGCAGCGTGACGGCCGGCAGGTAGGCCGTGAAGGCCATCGGGAAGAAGAACCCGAACAGCACCTTGAGCGGGCGGTCCCAGACGCTGGCCGGCTGGGTGGCGGCGTACCGCCCGCCGTACACGAACGCGTTGGTGGCCTCGGCGCCGTCGACGAGGAAGAACTGGGCGCCGCCGGCCCACACGAACATCGCCGCGAAGGTCGCGGTCCCGCTGACACCCGCGAGGATCACGAGGAGCACCGCCCGGACCGACCAGTCGACGTCCGCGATGGCGAGCCCGGCGCCCAGCGCCACCAGGCCGACCCCGGCGCGGGCCAGGCGGCGCAGCGAGATGTCGGAGGTGACCAGCTGCAGCAGCAGCGGCTGCGGGCGGAGGTAGAACACGTCGAGGGTGCCCGCCCGCAGGTACGTCGGCAGGTTGTCGCAGTGCCCGAACGCGAGGTCGGCGAGGGAGAAGGCGACGTCGGCCAGCCCGAAGACGACCAGGATGCCGGCGAAGTCGAGCCCGCCGATCCGCGAGACGTTGTGGAAGAGCACCCACACCTCGGCGAGCTCGATCAGGCCGACCAAGAACGAGCTCAGCAGGTCGACGGCGAAGTTGGCGCGGTAGCTGCGCTGCGAGCGCATCCGCGAGCCGAGGACGGCACGGTAGGGGCGCAGCGCGGTCCCGAGCCCGGCGGTGTCAGCCACCCTGCACCTCCAGGCGGTGCCGGCCGGCGCGGGTCATCAGGTGTCCGACGAGCGCGGTGGCGGCCAGCCAGGCCACCTGGAGACCGATCAGGCCCAGCGCGTCGAGGCCGCTGCTGCGCCCGGAGATCACGTCGACGGGGTACATCATCATCGACGGGAACGGGGTGATCTCGGCCAGGATCCGCAGCCAGTCGGGGAACAGGTCGATCGGCACGAACAGTCCGGCGAGGAAGCCCGACACCACCATGTAGAGCACCTGCAGTCCCCGGGTCTCGACCAGCCAGAAGCCGGCGGCCGCGACCAGGTAGACCGTCGTGCTGCTCACGACCACGGCGAGCAGCAGGCTGACCAGGCCCAGGGCGTAGCCGAGCGGCGACGAGGGCAGGTCCATGCCGACGACCAGGGCACCGATGACCACGGACGGCAGGCCGCGGGGGAGCAGGGCGAAGAGCGCCTGCCCGACCTCGGACGTGATGCTGGCCGCCTGCACGTCGAGCGGGCGCAGGAAGTCGACGACGATCGACCCGTCCTTGATGCGGTCGGCGATGTCCGTGCGGCCGTGGAGGTTGACCGAGCCGAGCATCCCCTGCGAGATCCAGATGTAGGCGCTCATCGAGCCGATG
>JAOPXF010000275.1 GCA_025965295.1 Nocardioides sp. | reverse complement strand
AGCTCAACTCCAGGCCCCGCAAACGCCACGGCTTCCGGACCCCAGCTGAGATGCTTGAGGAGATACTGGCCCAGTCTGCTGACAACCACGGTGTTGCATGACTGCCTCGATTCCGCCACACCTGCGTCTTCCCCTGGTGCACCCGACCCGCCCGCACCACCAGCCCCGGCGAACACGCCGCAGACTGTGACCACATCACCCCCCCCCGCGGTCGCGGTGGGCCGACGTGTTCGTGCAACCTCGCCCCCCTGTGCCGTAGCCACCATCGCTTGAAGACCCACGGCGGCTGGACCTATTCGCAACCCGAACGCGGCACCTATGTCTGGTCCAGCCCGCACGGCTACCACTACCTGCGCGACCACCACGGCACCCTCGACCTCAGCACCGACCTCACCACCCACCACACACAGCAGCGACTCCGAAGAGCCTGACCGCCCCACACCCCGCCCACCAGCACCACCGGCGGGGACATCGGCACGCCCGACCCCGAAAGGGACGCATCAGGACGGCGGTTTGGGGCCGCAACCACAGACCGGCAACCCGAGACGGCAGCGAGGCCGACGCCGACCGTAACCAGGCCCCCGTAACCGACGCGGACGCCGACCACGTATCCCGGGAATCCGGTACCGCGGCCGGTTGCCTTCGTCTCACCGGGTCAGGAATGCTCGCGCAGGTAGCGCCCGAAGTGCGGGACCGTGAAGGCAATCCGGCCGCGTTCGCCGGAGTAGATGAGCCCCTTCTTGAGCAGCGCGTCCCGCGCCGGGGACAGGGACTGCGGCTTCTTGCCGAGGACCGCCGCGACGTCCGAGGTCGGGACGCTCTGGATGTCGTCGAGGGCCTCCTCGCCGCGCTCGGCGATCGCGACGGCGGCATCGGCCATCGCCCGCAGGTACTCCCGCTCGCCGGGAGTCGCCCGCTCGTAGCGGCTGCCGAAGAAGCCGACCGCGAGCTCGCCCTCGGCCTCCGGGGCCGCGACGGCGACGTCCTCGGCGGTGATCGGCGACGAGGGGGCGAGGTCCCAGACCACCTTGCCGTAGGCCTGGATGAAGTACGGGTAGCCACCGGTCGCGGCGTACATCGCGGTGAGCGCGTCATCGTCGTACGCCGCGCCCTCGTCGGCAGCGGGGGCGCCCAGGGCCCGGTCGGCGGCCTCCCGGCCGAGCCGGTCGATGCGCTGGTAGCGGAAGAGTCGCTCGGAGTAGGACTTGCTCGCCGAGAGCACCGCCGGCAGGTGCGGCAGCCCGGCGCCGACGACGATCACCGGCAGCCCCGACTGGCTGATCTCGTGGCAGGCCGCGCACAGGGCGGAGACGTCGTCGGGTCCGAGGTCCTGCATCTCGTCGATGAACACCGCGACGCCCTTGCCGACGTCGGCGGCGAGCCCACCCAGGTCGGTGAGCAGCTCCACGAGGTCGATCTCGATGTCCCCCGAGTCGGCCCGTCCGCGCACGGCGGGGGCGTCGATGCCGGGGCTCCACCGGTCGGTCAGCTTGGCGCCCGCCCCGGCGTCGCGCTGGGCGAAGGACCGGATCACGCCGAGGACGTGATCGACCGACTCCTCCTGCGGGTGCCCGAGCTCGCGCACGGCCTGGTGCAGCGCGCTCGACAGCGGACGGCGCAGCCGCTGGTCGGGGCGGGCCTCGAGCTTGCCGGTCCCCCAGTGCCGCCGCACCGCGGCCGAGCGCAGCGCGTTGAGCAGCACGGTCTTGCCCACGCCCCGCAGCCCGGTGAGCACCAGGCTGCGTTCGGGACGGCCGTGCGAGACGCGCTCGAGCACCACGTCGAAGGCGCGCAGCTGCTCGTCACGGCCGGCGAGCTCGGGCGGGCGCTGCCCGGCACCGGGGGCGTACGGGTTGCGGACGGGGTCCATCCGAGAAACGTATCCGGGTGTCTAGCCGGAACCGTAGATTGACACGGCCGACGGGTCGTGTGCCTCAGAACGCGGTTGAGCGCGTCCTCAGGCACACGACCCCGCACGCGCAGGGTCAGGCGCCGGAGGCGATCCGCGGGATCGCGCGGGTGTCGTGCGGCCCGCGGCGCCGGTGGCCCATCGAGACGTCGTACGCCGTGTCGAGGCCCGAGCGCAGCAGCTCGATCAGGTCGGGGACCTCGTCGACCGCGAGCCGGAACGAGCCCGAGCAGACGTTGTCGCGCCACAGCGACAGCACGACGATCCCGGACTCGTGGTGCCAGGAGACCCGCAGCGCGCGGTCGCCACCGCGGGCGTCGAGGTAGATCGACCCCGCCTCCGGCAGCGGACGCGCGGTGGCCATGGGTCCATCATGCGTCAGGAACCCGGCGTCGGGTAGTGATCTCGACAGCCTCGCTCACCGAGCGAAGCTCGATCAGCGTGTACGCCGCCCACCTAGACTGTCCGCGTGCCCGAGCTGCCCGAGGTGGAAGCCCTGGCCCTCGACCTCAAGGGCCGGCTCACCGACCGCGCCATCGTGAAGATCCACGTCGCGGCGTTCAGCGCCCTGAAGACCTTCGACCCGCCACTGTCCGCCCTCGAGGGCACCCTCGTCGACGACGTCACCCGGCACGGCAAGTTTCTCGACATCCACGCGTCGGGCCTGCACCTGGTCCTGCACCTGGCCCGCGCGGGCTGGATCCGCTGGCGCGACGAGGTGCCGACGATCCCGCCCAAGCCGAGCACCAAGAACCCGCTCGCCGTCCGCGTCGTGCTCGACAACGGCGCCGGGCTCGACATCACCGAGGCGGGCACGAAGAAGAGCCTCGCCATGTACGTCGTCCGGCAACCCATCGACGTCCCCGGCATCGCCAGCCTCGGCCCCGACCCGCTCGACGACGCGTTCACGATCGAGGTGCTCGCCGACAACCTCCAGCGCGAGGGTCGCAAGCAGATCAAGGGCGTGCTGCGCCACCAGGGCACGATCGCCGGCATCGGCAACGCCTACTCCGACGAGCTGCTCCACGCCGCGAAGATGTCGCCCTTCAAGCCCGCCAACAGCCTCACCGACGCCGAGCTCCAGACCCTGTACGACGCCATCCGCGACGTGCTCGGTGACGCCGTCGCCCGCTCCAGCGGGCTGGCCATGAGCGAGCTCAAG
>JAOPXF010000255.1 GCA_025965295.1 Nocardioides sp. | reverse complement strand
GAGATCGTGATCGAGGTGGCGTGGCTGCTTGTCCCGTCCCCTAGAATGGCGAACACTTGTTCGAACGCACGTGACAGTGACCGGCCGACCGTCGAGGACCGCAGTGATCGATCAGCTCATCATCCGGGGAGCCCGGGAGCACAACCTCAAGGACGTCTCGCTCGACCTGCCCCGCGACTCCCTCATCGTCTTCACGGGGCTCTCGGGCTCCGGCAAGTCGTCCCTGGCGTTCGACACGATCTTCGCCGAGGGCCAGCGCCGGTACGTCGAGTCGCTGTCGGCGTACGCCCGCCAGTTCCTCGGGCAGATGGACAAGCCCGACGTCGACTTCATCGAGGGCCTCTCGCCCGCGGTCTCGATCGACCAGAAGTCCACCTCCAAGAACCCCCGCTCCACCGTGGGCACGATCACCGAGGTCTACGACTACCTCCGGCTGCTCTACGCCCGGGCCGGCCGCCCGCACTGCCCCACCTGCGGCGCGCCGATCGAGCGGCAGACGCCGCAGCAGATCGTCGACAAGATCATGTCCCTCGAGGAGGGTCGGCGCTTCCAGGTGCTGGCGCCGGTGATCCGGGGCCGCAAGGGCGAGTACCTCGAGCTCTTCCGCCAGCTCCAGACCCAGGGCTTCTCCCGGGCCCGGGTCGACGGCGAGACCCACACGCTCGACGCGCTGCTCACCGACGGCCCCAAGCTCGAGAAGCAGAAGAAGCACACCATCGAGGTCGTCGTCGACCGCCTCTCGGTCAAGGCCTCGTCCAAGCGGCGGCTGACCGACTCGATCGAGACCGCCCTCAACCTCGCCTCCGGGCTCGTCATCGTCGACTTCGTCGACCTCCCCGCCAAGGACGCCGACCGTGAGATGCGGTTCAGCGAGAAGATGGCCTGCCCCAACGAGCACCCGATCGACACCGACGAGCTCGAGCCGCGCTCGTTCTCGTTCAACTCGCCGTTCGGCGCCTGCCCGGTCTGCCACGGGCTCGGCACCCGCATGGAGGTCGACCCCGAGCTGGTCGTGCCCGACCCGCAGGCCACCCTGGGCGAGGGCGCCATCCAGCCGTGGAGCCAGGCCCACGTCGCCGACTACTTCCTGCGCCTCATGGGCGCGCTGGGTGACGAGCTCGGCTTCGACCTCAACACGCCGTGGGAGGACATCTCACCGCTCGGCCAGCGATCCCTGCTCGACGGCCACGCGACCAAGGTCCACGTCGTCACCCGCAACCGCTACGGCCGCCAGCGCGCGTACTACGCCGAGTTCGAGGGCGTCCGCTCCTACATCGAGCGCCGCCACCGCGAGGCCGAGTCCGACACGAGCCGCGAGCGGTTCGAGGGCTTCATGCGCGAGGTCCCGTGCCCGGCGTGCCAGGGCAGCCGGCTCAAGCCGGTCTCGATGGCGGTCACCCTGGGTGGCCGCAACATCGCCGAGGTCTGCTCGATGCCGATCAACGAGACGGCCGAGTTCCTCCAGACGCTCGACCTCACCGCCCGCGAGCGCCAGATCGGCGAGCGCGTCCTCAAGGAGATCCAGGAGCGGCTCAACTTCCTGCTCGACGTCGGCCTGGACTACCTCTCGCTCAACCGCCCGTCCGGTTCCCTGAGCGGTGGCGAGGCGCAGCGGATCCGGCTGGCCACCCAGATCGGTGCCGGCCTGGTGGGCGTCCTGTACGTCCTCGACGAGCCCTCGATCGGCCTCCACCAGCGCGACAACCACCGGCTGATCGAGACCCTGATCCGGCTCAAGGACCTCGGCAACACGCTGATCGTCGTCGAGCACGACGAGGACACGATCCGGGTCGCCGACTGGGTCGTCGACATCGGCCCCGGTGCCGGCGAGCACGGCGGCCAGGTCGTGCACAGCGGCAGCGTCCAGGGACTCCTCGAGCACCCCGACTCGATGACCGGCCAGTACCTCTCCGGACGGCGCGAGATCCCGGTGCCCGAGGTCCGCCGCCCGCGCACCAAGGACCGCGAGCTGACCGTCCACGGTGCCCGCGAGCACAACCTGCGCGACGTCGACGTCTCGTTCCCCCTCGGACTCTTCGTCGCCGTCACCGGAGTCTCCGGATCCGGCAAGTCCACGCTGGTCAACGACATCCTCTACACCTCGCTGGCCAAGCAGATCTACAACGCCCGCGCGGTGCCGGGCCGCCACCAGAAGATCACCGGCCTCGAGCACGTCGACAAGGTCATCCACGTCGACCAGTCGCCGATCGGCCGCACGCCGCGGTCCAACCCCGCGACGTACACCGGTGTCTTCGACCACGTCCGCAAGCTGTTCGCGGCCACGCCCGAGGCGAAGATGCGCGGCTACCTCCAGGGCCGCTTCTCGTTCAACGTCAAGGGCGGCCGGTGCGAGGCCTGCGCCGGCGACGGCACGATCAAGATCGAGATGAACTTCCTGCCGGACGTCTACGTCCCGTGCGAGGTCTGCCACGGCGCCCGCTACAACCGCGAGACGCTCGAGGTGCACTACAAGGGCAAGACCATCGCCGAGGTGCTGGACATGCCGATCGAGGAGGCGGTCGAGTTCTTCGCGGCCGTGCCCGCGATCGCACGTCACCTCAAGACCCTCGTCGAGGTCGGCCTGGGCTACGTGCGCCTCGGCCAGCCCGCGACCACGCTCTCCGGTGGCGAGGCGCAGCGGGTGAAGCTCTCCTCCGAGCTCCAGAAGCGCTCGACCGGGCGCACGGTCTACGTGCTCGACGAGCCGACCACCGGCCTGCACTTCGAGGACATCCGCAAGCTGCTGCTCGTGCTCGGCCGCCTCGTCGACCAGGGCAACACGGTGCTGGTGATCGAGCACAACCTCGACGTCATCAAGACCGCCGACTGGCTGGTCGACATGGGCCCCGAGGGCGGCTCGCGGGGCGGCATGATCGTCGCCGAGGGCACGCCCGAGGCGGTGGCCGCCGACCCGGCCAGCTACACCGGGCAGTTCCTGGCTCCGCTGCTCAAGGGCCGCGAGGCCAGGCAGCCCGGCCGGCGGGCCTCGGCCCCCAAGGCGCCCGCCGCCAAGGCCCCCGCCAAGAAGTCCGCCGCGCGCAAGCGGGTGGCGAAGAGCAGCTGACCGGCCCGCGGGTAATGTCACGTTCAACCACCAAACGGGACCGACCAACGAGGGGCTCGAACGTGACCACCGAAGGACTCAGCCGGCGCCATGCGCTCACCGGGGCGGCCGCGGTGGGTGTCGGCCTGCCGCTGCTCGCGGCGTGTGGCAGTGACAGCGGCTCGACGGCGACGGACACCCCGGCCGGACCGGGACCGCTGGCCCCGACCACCGACATCCCCGAGGGTGGCGGCACCATCTTCGCCGACCAGAAGGTCGTCGTCACCCAGCCGGCAGCGGGCGAGTTCAAGTGCTTCTCGGCCGTCTGCACCCACCAGAGCTGCCTGCTCGCCAACGTCACCGACGGCACCATCAACTGCTCGTGCCACGGCAGCAAGTTCTCCATCGAGGACGGCAGCAACGTCGTCGGCCCCAGCGGCAGTGCCGCAGGATCGGTGGCCGACCTGGCACCCGTCAAGATCAAGGTCGCCGGCGGCGAGATCAGCCTGGTCTGACGCCGACCGGCTCCGGCTCGTTGCCCTGCCGGCAGCTCGCCCGCCAGCGTTCGTCACGCGGTGAGCTCCGGCGGTCCAGGCGCTCGTCCAGGACGCGTCTCGCCTCGTCGAGACGGCCGGCCCGCAGCAGCGCGGCGATCCGGGCCTCCTCGACGATCTCGCGCTGAGCGTCGGAGCCGCCGAGCCGGCGCACCGGCCCGCTCAGCGCGGCCAGGGCGTCCGCCGCCGCCGAGCAGTGCCCGGCCGCCATCCGGCCGAGGGCCCGGGCCAGGGGAGCGACGACCTCACGCTGGGTCGGGTGGGAGTGGCCGTCCGCCCAGGCGGCCAGCCGGCCCAGGGCCGGGCCGTCGTCGAGCGCGAGCAGGGTGACCGCCGCGTGCATGGCCAGGAACGGCGTGGCCGGGCGCTCCAGGACGTCGCGCCCCGCCACCGCGGCCACCGCGGCGATGTCCGGCACCCGCTGGGCCCCGGGCGTGAGCGCCCAGCGGAACAGCAGGGAGCCGCTGTCGACCAGGGCCCGGCAGCCCAGGCCGTGCTCGGGCCGCAGCTGCGCGTCGTAGCGTCGACGTACGGCGTCGAGGTCGCCCAGCGACAGCTCGTGCAGCGCGGCATGCCACGAGAAGTGGCTGAGGCTCTCGATCGTGGCGCCCTCCCCGGTCACCCACGCGTCCATCCAGGCGAGCCCGGCGGCGTGGTCGCCCGTCTCGTAGTGCGCATGGGCCCGCGCGTGCGCCGAGTGCCCCGCACCGGGCTCCACGGCCAGCGAGCGGCAGGAGAGCTCCATCGCCTCCTCGTAGCGCTTCTGCTCCTGCCGGACGAAGGCGAGGAGGCCGGTGAACCACCAGTCGTCGCCGTAGGCCGGGACGGCGCGCTCGAC
>JAOPXF010000230.1 GCA_025965295.1 Nocardioides sp. | reverse complement strand
TGGTACGCGCGCGGGAGGAACCGACGAAGGACAGCCAGTCCTTGGACGGGGCCGCCGTGGGCGATCGGGAGGTGAAGACCTCCACGACGTCGCCGCTCTCCAGCCTCGACTCCAAGGACACAACCCGGCCGTAGACCCGCGCGCCGATGCAGGCCTGCCCGACCTCGGTGTGCACGGCATAAGCGAACTCGACCGGCGTCGAGTCGGCAGGCAGCTGGATCATGACACCCCGCGGCGTCTACGCGTACACCCCGCGCGGCGACTTGATCCAGCTGCCGGCCGAGTCGACCCCCGTCGACTTCGCCTACGCGGTGCACACCGAGGTCGGCCACCACACGATCGGCGCCCGGGTGAACGGCCGCCTGGTGCCGCTCGAGTCGACGCTGGAGAACGGCGACGTCGTGGAGGTCTTCACCTCCAAGGCGCAGACCGCCGCCCCGTCGCGCGACTGGCTGACCTTCGTGAAGTCACCCCGGGCCCGCTCGAAGATCCGCCAGTGGTTCACCAAGGAGCGGCGCGAGGAGGCGATCGAGCAGGGCAAGGAGCAGATCGCCAAGCTGATGCGCAAGGAGGGGCTGGCCCTCAAGCGGGTGATGTCCCACGAGTCGCTGATGCTGGCCGCGGTCCACTTCAACCTGGCCGACGTGTCGGCGCTCTACGCCGCGGTCGGCGAGGGCAACCTGAGTGCGCAGGCCGTCGTACGCCGCGTGATCGAGCTGCACGGCGGCAACGAGGGCGCCGCGGAGGATCTCGCCGAGGGCGTCACGATCACCGGGTCGCGTGGCCGGTCCAAGGTCCAGGCCGGTGGCGACTCCGGTGTGATCGTCAAGGGCGCTCCCGATGTCTGGGTGAAGCTCGCGAAGTGCTGCACGCCCGTGCCGCCCGACGCGATCCTCGGCTTCGTCACCAAGGGCGGCGGCGTCTCGGTCCACCGGCAGGACTGCACCAACGCCGCCAGCCTCGAGTCGCAGCCGGAGCGGCTGCTCGAGGTCGAGTGGGCACCGACCGCGCAGTCGACCTTCCTGGTGAACATCCAGGTCGAGGCACTCGACCGTGCCCGGTTGCTGTCCGACATCACCATGGTGCTGTCCGACGCCCACGTGAACATCCTCAGCGCGAGCCTCTCCACCACCCGGGACCGCGTCGCCAAGAGCCGGTTCACCTTCGAGATGGCCGAGGCCAAGCACCTCGACAACGTGCTCCGCGCCGTGCGCGGTGTGCCCGGCGTCTTCGACGCCTACCGCGTCACCCAGTAGTCGCGACCTCGACGCCTGCCGGGCTCGTTCCTCGCCCGGCTGCCGTCATCCGGAGAACTCGTCGGAGGCGCGCTTGGCCATCTCGAGGAAGGAGCGGCGGGACTCGAGGTTGTCCTCGAGCTCCTTGACCTTCTTGGCGTTCCCGCTCGCCCTGGCCTTGTCGAGATCCGCCTCGACCTTCGCGATGGCCGTCTCGAGCTTGCTGACCATGTCGTCGGCGCGGGCGGACTTCTCGGGGTCGGACTTGCGCCACTGCTCGTCCTCGACGCCTCGGATGGCCTGCTCCACCTTGCGGATGCGGGCCTCCAGCTCCTTCATCCGGTCGCGCGGCACCTTGCCGGCCGCGTCCCAGCGGTCGGCGATGTCGCGGAACGTCTTCTTCGCGATGTCGAGGTCCGTCACCGGCACCAGTGCCTCGGCCTCGAGGAGGAGCTTCTCCTTGACCTCGGCGTTGGCGGCGAACTCCTGGTCCTCGGCGGCGGCTGCCGCGTCGCGGGCGCCGAAGAAGGCGTCCTGGGCGCCGCGGAACCGCTTCCACAGCGCGTCGTCGACGTCGCGGGGCGCCGGACCGGCGGCCTTCCACTCCTTCATCAGGTCGCGGTAGCGGCCGGCGGTGGGACCCCACTCCGTCGAGCCGGCGAGCGCCTCGGCCTCGGTCGCCAGGCGCTCCTTGACCGCTCGCGCCGCGTCCCGCTTCTCGTGCTGCTCGGCGAAGTGCGCCTTGCGGCGCCGGGTGTACGACGTCCGGGCGGTCGAGAAACGCCGCCACAGCGCGTCGTCGGAGGACCGGTCGATCCGGGGGAGTGCCTTCCACTCGTCCAGCAGGTCGCGCAGCCGGTTGGCGCCGTTGCGCCAGTCGTTGCTCTCGGCCAGCTTCTCCGCCTCGCCGACGATCTTCTCCTTCTGGGCGCGGGACTCCGCCGCACGCTGGGCCTTCTCGACCTTGCGTGCCTCGCGCTGGCCCTCGATGACCGGGGTCAGCGACTCGAGCCGGGCGGTGAGGGCGGCCAGGTCGCCGACCGCGTTCGCGTCGGTGACCTGGGTGCGGACGGTCCCGACGGACTCGACGGCCTCCTCGGGGGAGAGGACGCCCGACTTGATCCGTTGCTCCAGCAGCTCGACCTCGAAGGCGAGGGCGGCGTACCGCTCGGTGAAGAACTTCAGCGCCTCTTCGGGGGTGCCCTCGGGGTACTGACCCACGGAGCGTTCGCCGTCGGCGGTCTTCACGTAGACGGTTCCGTCGTCGTCGACTCGACCCCACTGATGACTCGTCACTGGTGTACTCCGCTCGATTCGTTCGCGTAGCTGGGCATGGACGCAAGCACCCATGCTAGTCAGCCTGGGCCGGCGCTCGCGTACACGTGCCCCGCACCGATGCGGCGGCGCCCGGTCCCGGTCGATAGTGTGCGGGGGTGTTGATCGCCGGTTTTCCTGCGGGTCCGTGGGGCACGAACTGCTACGTCGCCGCCACCGGCCCCGGAAGCGAATGTGTCGTCATCGACCCCGGAAAGGACGCCGCCCCGGGCGTCGACCAGGTCGTGCGGGAGCACCGTCTCAAGCCCGTGGCGGTGCTGGTCACCCACGGCCACGTCGACCACATGTGGTGCGTGGCTCCCGTCGCCGGGACGTACGACGCCACGGCGTGGATCCACCCGCGCGACCGGCACCTGCTGACGGACCCGATGGCGGGGATGTCCCGGGAGACGACCCAGATGCTGCTCGGCGGCGACTACCAGTGGGCCGAGCCGGACGACGTCCAGGAGCTGGCCGACCTGCAGGAGCTCGAGCTGGCCGGCCTGCGCTTCGTCATCGACCACACCCCCGGCCACACCGAGGGCTCGGTCACCTTCCGCACTCCGTACCTGGGGGGCACACGGGGGGCGAAGCCCCCCGTGGGTGACGTCTCCGAGGTGATGTTCTCGGGCGACCTGCTCTTCGCCGGCTCGATCGGGCGCACCGACCTGCCGGGCGGCGACCACGCCACGATGCTGCGCAGCCTCGCCGGCAAGGTGCTCCCGCTCGCCGACGACATCGTGGTGCTGCCCGGCCACGGCGAGCAGACGTCGATCGGCCGCGAGCGCGCCAGCAACCCGTTCCTGCAGGACCTGATCAGCGACGGCACCGCCGGTCGCGTCACGCGAGGTCTGTGACCATGCCCAAGCCCACCCCGCTGAGCGGGTTCCCCGAGCTCCTGCCCGAGCAGCGCTTCGTCGAGCAGCAGGTCATCGACACCCTGCGTCGCACCTTCGAGCTGCACGGCTTCGCCGGAATCGAGACGCGCGCCGTCGAGCCCATGGACCAGCTGCTGGCCAAGGGGGAGACCTCGAAGGAGGTCTACGTCCTGCGGCGGCTGCAGGCCGAGTCGGAGAGCGCCGACTCCGGCATGGGCCTGCACTTCGACCTGACGGTCCCCTTCGCCCGCTACGTCCTCGAGCACGCCGGCAAGCTCGAGTTCCCGTTCCGGCGCTACCAGATCCAGAAGGCGTGGCGTGGCGAGCGTCCCCAGGAGGGCCGCTACCGCGAGTTCACCCAGGCCGACATCGACGTGGTGATGAAGGACGAGCTGCCGTTCCACTTCGACGTCGAGGTCGCGCGGGTCATGGCCGAGGCGCTCTCCGGCCTGCCGCTCCCGCCGCTCCGGCTGCGCGTGAACAACCGCAAGCTGATCGAGGGCTTCTACCGCGGGATCGGCGCCGCCGACCCGGCAGGTGTCATCACGATCATCGACAAGCTCGACAAGCTGCCCGTCGACCAGGTCCGCTCCCAGCTCGCCGCCGACGCCGGGCTCGACCCCGGTCAGGTCGACCAGTGCCTGCGGCTCGCGGACATCTCCTCGACCGACACCTCGTTCGTCGACCGGGTGCGCGCGCTCGGCGTGCACCACGAGCTCCTGGACACCGGTCTCGACGAGCTCGCCGCGGTGATCGACGGCTGCGCGTCGGTCCGCAACGACCGGTTCGAGGTCGAGGCCAGCCTGAGCCTCGCCCGCGGGCTCGACTACTACACCGGCACCGTGTTCGAGATCTACATGGTCGGCTACGAGTTCCTGAAGTCCGTGGGCGGCGGAGGTCGCTACGACGCCCTCGCCTCCGACGGCAAGAACACCTACCCAGGTGTCGGGATCTCGTTCGGCATCTCCCGGACCCTGGTGCCGCTGATGAGCCGGGGCCTGCTGACGACCGACCGCAAGGTGCCCAGTGTCGTGCTCGTCGCGCTGATCGACGAGGAGTCGCGGGCGGCCAGCGACGAGATCGCGACCGCCCTGCGCGCCCACGGGGTGCCCTGTGAGGTGGCCGCCAGCGCCCAGAAGTTCGGCAAGCAGATCCGGTACGCCGAGCGTCGTGGCATCCCCTACGTCTGGTTCACGAACGCCGACGGCGGCCACGAGGTCAAGGACATCCGAAGTGGCGACCAGGTGGCCGCCGACCCGAGCACCTGGACCCCACCGACCGACGACCTGCGACCCACCGTGGTCGCGACCGCGACAACCGAGGAGCAACACCTGTGATCCGCACCCATGACGCCGGCGCCCTGCGCGCCGAGCACGTCGACCAGACCGTGACCCTCGCCGGCTGGGTGGCCAGACGG
>JAOPXF010000225.1 GCA_025965295.1 Nocardioides sp. | reverse complement strand
CGGCAGATCGCCGAGCGGATGGTGATCTCGCACCGGACGGTCCAGAACCACGTCCAGAACACCCTCCGGAAGCTCCAGATGCACAACCGCGTCGAGCTCACCCGTTACGCGATCGAGCACGGCCTCGACGACGATGGCGAGTGACTGGCGGCCCGCCACGCCGGACGACGCCGCGCTCCTCACCGACCTCGAGCGGGCCGCCAACCTGGCCACGCTGGGCCACGTCTTCCCGCCCGACCTGCATCCCTACCCCTACGACGCCGTCCTCGCGCGGTGGCGCCGCACGCTGGTCGAGCCCGGTGTCAGGGTCGACGTGCGGCCCGGACCCGATGGCCTCGCCGCCCTGGCGGCGTACGACACCACGACGTTGCGGCACCTCGCCGTGCACCCCGGTCACTGGGGCGCGGGCCTGGCCCGGGAGGCGGCGGGCCGGGCCACGGCGGCGATCCGCGACGGTGGCGCCGGGCGCGCGCTGCTGTGGTGCCTGCGCGAGAACCACAACGCCCGCGGGTTCTACGCCCACCTGGGCTGGCGGGCGACGGGACTCACGCGGGCGGCCGAATGGGTGCCGCACCCCGAGGAGATGGAGTACGAGCTCGACCTGGGTCCCTCGTAGGATCCGGGGATGGCCGAGAACCCGGGTCTCCTCGAGATCGCCGACGAGCTCTACGGGCTCGCCCTGCCCGAGTTCACGCCGGCACGCGACGCCCGCGCCAAGGAGCTGAGGGGCGCGGACGCGGAGCTCTCGAAGCAGGTGAAGGCGCTGCGCAAGCCCTCCCTGGCCGCCTGGGTGGTCGACCTCCTCGTCCGCCACGAGACCGAGCAGGTCGACCAGGTGATCGCGATCGGCGCGGCGCTGCGGGAGGCCCAGGCGAACCTCGCGGGCGAGGAGCTGCGCGCCCTGACCCGGCAGCGGCGACAGCTCACGGCCGCGGTCACGACCCGCGCCCGCGCGCTCGCCGCGGACCACGGGCAGCGGGTCACGGCGGCCGTCTCCGACCAGGTCGAGGCCACGCTCACCGCTGCGATGGTCGACGAGGCGTGCGCCCGCGCCGTCCGGAGTGGGCTGCTGGTCGCGGCCCTCGCGACGACCGGGGTGGACGGCGTCGACCCGGGCGGGTCCGTCGCGCTTCCGGCGGCCCTGGGCTTCGCCGCGACCCCGCGCACCGAGGCCCCGCACCGACCCGACCTGCACGTGGTGCCCGACCCGGAGGCCGACCAGAAGGCCGCCGCCGCGGCCCGGGAGCGGCTCGAGGAGACCGAGGCCGAGCTGGCCCGGGCGGCCGAGGCGCTGGCCGCCGCGGTGTCCGACGTCGAGGAGCTCGAGGCGCGCAGCATGCAGGTCCAGGCGGAGATGGACGAGCTCAGGCGGCGGCTCGCCGAGCTCGAGGCGCGCTCGGAGGAGGTGGACGACGAGCTGTCGGACGCGGAGGACGTGCGCGCGGAGGCCCAGGACTCCGTCGCGTCGGCCACGAAGCAGCGCGACGCCGCGGCGGCGGCCCTCGACCGGCTCAGGTAGTCGCCCAGCCCCTGGACCGGCTGACCGCCTCGATCCAGCGGGCGTGCGCGGCGTCGGCCCGCCCGCGGTCTGCGCCGGGCTCGAAGCGCCGGTCGAGCTGCCAGGTCTCGCGCAGGTCGTCGGTGGACGACCACACCCCGGTGCCGAGGCCGGCGAGGAACGCGGCGCCCAGCGCGGTGGTCTCCACGATCTTGGGGCGCTCGACCGGCACCCCGATCTGGTCGGCCTGGACCTGGCAGAGCAGGTCGTTGGCGCTGGCGCCCCCGTCGACGCGCAGGCTGTCGAGCAGGCCCGGCCCCCAGTTCGGGAGGGTCTCGAGCACGTCGCGCACCTCGAAGGCGATGGCCTCGAGCGTCGCCCGCACGATGTGGCCGCGGGTGGTCCCTCGGGTGAGGCCGATGATCAGGCCGCGGGCGTGCGGGTCCCAGTGCGGGGCGCCCAGGCCGGTGAGCGCCGGGACGAACACGACGCCCTCGCTGTCGGGCACGGAGGCCGCGATCGCGGCGGTCTCGGCGGCCGTCCCCACGATCTGCAGCCCGTCGCGCAGCCACTGCACGGCGGCGCCGGTGACGAAGATCGCCCCCTCGAGGGCATAGGTCAGCTCGCCCTCCGGGGAGCGCCACGCGGCCGTCGACAGCAGGCCGGCGTCCGAGCGCTCGAGCGTGGTCCCGGTGTTGGTGAGGATGAACGACCCGGTGCCGTAGGTGCACTTCGAGTCGCCCTCGTCGAAGCAGGTCTGGCCGAAGAGCGCCGACTGCTGGTCGCCCGCGATGCCGGCGATCGGCAGCGACAGGTCGCAGAAGGACCTCGGGTCGGTGACGGCGATCTCGCCCCAGTTGGGCACCAGCTCCGGCAGCGCGTCGCGGGGCACCCCGAACAGCGAGCACAGCTCGTCGGACCAGTCGCCGGTGGTGAGGTCGAAGAGGAGCGTCCGGCAGGCGTTGGACACGTCGGTGACGTGCTCCAGGCCACGGGTCATCCGGGCGATCAGGTAGGAGTCGACGGTGCCGACCGCGTAGCGACCCTGCTCGACCAGCGCCCAGGTGTGCGGCTCCTGCTCGGCCAGCCACATCAGCTTGGTGCCGGAGAAGTAGGGATCGAGGCGCAAGCCGGTCAGCTCCGCCACGCGGTCCTCGTGGCCCTCGTCGCGCAGGCGGCTGCAGATGTCCGCCGTACGACGGTCCTGCCACACGATCGCCCGCCGGGGCGAGCCGAGGGTCTCGCGGTCCCACAGCAGGATCGTCTCGCGCTGGTTGGTGATCCCGATGCCCTCGAGCTCGCTCGCGTCGACCTTGGTGAGGACCTCGCGGGTGGCCTCCAGGGTCGCCTGCCAGATCTCCTCGGGCGCGTGCTCGACCCAGCCCGGCCTGGGGAAGTGCTGCGCGAACTCCTGGTAGCCCCTGGCCGCGATGGTGCCGTCCGGGCTGACGACGACGGCCGTGACTCCGGTCGTGCCCGCGTCGATCGCGAGGACGCTCATCGCCGCGGCTCGGCCGCGCGCAGGATCGCCAGCACCCTCTGGTCGACCCAGGCGCCGTCGGGGGCGACCCGCATCTCGAAGTTCTCGGTGCCGACCCAGGCGTGGAAGTCGTGGGCACCGAGGGCCCGGGCCCGCTCCTCGAGCTCCGCCTCGAGCTCGGGGGTGACCGGCACCCGCTCCTCCTCGGTCGAGGCGGTCAGGTAGAGGTCGTTCAGGTCGAGCAGCCGGGCCAGCTCGGTGACCGGATTGCCCCCGCATGACGCAGCGTCGTCGACCCGCAGGTCGACGGCGATGTCGTCGAGACCGCCGTACCCGGCGCCGTCGCGGACCACGAGGATCGCGGCCGACTGGCGGCCGCGGCTGTCGCCACCGGCGTCGTCACCCGCGGCCAGTGCCGCCAGCAGCCGCCGGGCGAGTGGAGCGTCGTCGTCGGACGACTCCCAGGCGGCCTGCATGGCGTCGACGACCTCCTCACCGACCAGGATGTTGCCCTGGATGGCGTAGCCGTCACCGGTCACGCTGCCGGCCCAGTCGAGGCAGGCCTGCCCGGTGTGGCTCGCGGCGTTGCCGTCGAGGTCGACGATGCCGACCTGGCGGTGGTCGCGGCCCTCGTCGTCCTCGAGCAGGCGCAGGAGGGCGACCGAGGCCGTGGCGCCGTCGTCGAGGTGGGCGAGGGCCTGGCCCTTGTAGGCGACGTTCGCCTCGGCCTGGGTGGCGATGGCGCCGACCCCCGCGACCGCGGCGGGCACGGCGGACCCCACGGCCAGGAACTTGGAGGCGACGGCGACACCCCAGGACTCTCCGTCAGCGGACCGGGCGACGATCGAGAAGGTCATGACCCGCACCTTAGCGACCCGTGCGGACGCGAGTTGCCTTCAAGTCCGGTTGAGGTTGGAGGATGAGCGGGTGCTCGACAGACTCGGCTTCCCCGCCATCGGCCACCACCGTCGCTTCGTCACGGCGATCGCCGTGGACGCCGTCGGGAGCGGCGTCTTCATGCCGGTCTGCGTCCTGTACTTCCTGGTCACGACGGACCTGAGCCTCGTCCAGGTCGGCGGCGCCATCTCGCTCGCGTCCCTGGTCTCGCTGCCCGTCGGACCACTGCTCGGTGGCGTCGTCGACCGCATCGGCGCCAAGCAGGTGCTGCTCGCCGGGAACCTGCTCCAGGGAGTCGGCTTCGCGGCCTACCTCGTCACCGACTCGTTCGTCGCCCTCACCCTGTGGACCGTCGTGGTCACGATCGGGCTCACGGCCTTCTGGGGCTCCTACGGCAACATCGTCGCGGCGATCTCGGTGCCGGGGGAGCGGGAGAAGTGGTTCGGCTTCCTGGGCGCCCTGCGCAACGTCGGGTTCGCGCTGGGCGGGCTGCTGTCGGGGCTCGCGATCACGATCGGCACGCCCACGGCGTACGCCGCGGTGGTGGTGGCCAACGCCGTGTCCTACGCGCTGGCCTTCGGGCTGCTCCTCGCGGTGCCCCCGACCGCGAGCACCGGCCGGACCCCGGCGGACGGGGGTTGGGGCGTGGTGCTCCGCGACCGGCCCTACCGCCTGCTCTGGGCCACCCAGCTGGCCTACTCGACGGCGATGATGGCCCTGAACTTCGCCATGCCCGTCTACGCCACCACGGTGCTGGGCCTGTCCGGGTGGGTGACCGGAGCGGTCTTCACGATCAACACGGTGATGGTCGGCTTCGGCCAGGGCCTCGTGGTGCGCGCGATGACCGGGGCCGTCCGCTGGCGCGTGCTGCTCCTCACCAACGCCGTCTTCGCGGCCTCGTTCGTCGTGCTGATGGGGGCCAGCCGGCTCTCGGTCGCGCTGGCCACGGTCGTCGTCCTGGTGGGGTCGGTGGTCTACACCTGCGGCGAGGTGCTCGGCGGCCCCGTGCACGGCGCCCTGTCCGCGGAGGCGGCGCCCGACCACCTGCGGGGCCGCTACCTGTCGCTGATCCAGCTCGCCTGGAACGTCGCCGGCACGGTCGCGCCGGTCAGCTTCGCGTGGCTGCTCGAGCGGGGCGCGACCCCGATCTGGTTCGGGCTGCTCGCGGTGTCGCTGGTGGGCGCCGTGCTCGCCGCCCGCCTCGGCGCGGTGATGCCACAGGCCGCGGAGCGGGTCGTCAACCGGGCGGTCGAGCCGTCGAGCGCGTGACAAGAGGTTGAGGGTGGCCGCCCGGGGGTAGTAACCCGGCATGCTCAACGACCGGGCCCTCCTCACGCGGGTCTGTTACTTCGCCCTGACGCTCGGCTTCGGCCTGACGTCCGGCGCCATCGTGTTGCTGTCCGAGCACGAGACCCTGTGGCTCGACCTGTTCGGTGTGGGCAGCGCGCTCATGCTCGCCGCCGCGATCGGGGAGGAGGTCGTGAGCCGGCGTGCCGACCGGGAGCTGCGCGCGGAGATCGTGCGCGGTAGCACCGAGATCGTGTCCGGCACCGTGGTCGCCGACCCCGTGCCGGCGCGGATCGCGCGACGGCGCCTTGTTCCGGGCCCACCCTTCCTGCTCGGTCACCCCGGTCCCGTGTCCGGCAAGGGACTCATGATCGTGGCCACCGCCCTCGTCGACGGGCCGGCCCGCCGGGTCGCCGCCCTGGTCCCGGCCGACCTGCTTCTCCAGCTGCGCAAGGGCCACCCGGTGGCCCTCGCCGTGCACCCCGCCCGTCCCGACGTCGCCGTACTGGACCTGTCCGCGGACAATGACCGGCTCGCGCAGATCGAGGGCGACCCGCGCTGGCTCGAGGACGCCATCCCCACCGACCGGTCGATCTCCGGCGGCGCGTTTGCGAAGCTCGGAATGTCCCTCGCCGGGCTGGCCGTGGGCGTCGGGGTGGCCTGGCTGGCCGACCGGCTGGCCGGCGGCTGAGCGTCGCTGGCCGCCGTCGAGCGCGTGACAAGGGTTGAGGGTGTCCGCCCGGGGGTAGTAACCCGGCATGCTCAACGACCTCGCCCGCCTCACCCGGCTTTCCGCGTTCGGCCAGACCCTCGGCAGCGGCCTGATGTTCGGGGCCGTGTTCGCGATCCCGGGCAGGCACCTGGCGCTCGGGCTGGTGCTCTTCGGCGTCGGGATCGTCACCACTCTCGGCTGGATGGTCGGCGTCATCGTCGTCACGCGACGTGCCGACCGGGCCCTGCGCGCGGAGATCGTGCGCGGCAGCACCGAGATCGTGTCGGGGGCGGTCGCGGCGACCGCCGTACCTGCCCGCGTCGTGCGCCGACGGATCGTGCGCGCGTCGCCCGCGTTCGTGCTCGGGCGGGCCGAACCGCAGGCCGGCGCGGCGATCGTGGTGGTGGCGACGGCCCTCGCCGACGGGGCGGCCCGGCGGGTCGCCGCGCTGGTCCCAAGTGCCCTCGGTGTCCAGCTGCGCAGGGGCCGCCCGGTCGCCCTGGTCCTGCACCCCGGCCTGCCGGACGTCGCCGTGGTCGACGCGGCCGCGGACGCGGAGCACCTCGCGGCGATCGACGGCGATCCGCGCTGGCGGGAGAGCGTGCCCACCGACCGGAGTGTGGTCGGGGGGGTGGCTGCCGGTGCTCGGGGCGGCGCTCGCGGGGCTGGCCGTGGGGCTCGGCGTGGACTGGCTGGTCGTCCAGGTGTTCGGGGGCTGAGGGGCTCTGGCCCCCGGCGCACGGACGGGACTACAGTCGACCCGCCCGTTGTGAACGATCCAATCCAGGAGTGGACATGCGCGTCGGAGTACTCACCGGAGGCGGGGACTGCCCCGGCCTGAACGCCGTGATCCGGGCGGTCGTCCGCAAGGGCGTGCGACAGCACGGGTTCGAGTTCGTCGGCTACCGCGACGGTTGGAAGGGCCCCCTGGAGGGCCTCACGATGGAGCTCGGCGTCCAGCAGTGCCGCGGCATCCTGCCCCGGGGTGGCACCATCCTCGGCTCCTCGCGCACCAACCCGTTCAAGATCGACGGCGGTGTCGAGCGGATCAAGGACAACCTGGCCTCCGACGGCGTCGACGCGCTCGTCGCGATCGGCGGCGAGGACACCCTCGGCGTGGCCACCAAGCTCGCCGACCTCGGCGTCAACGTCGTCGGCGTGCCCAAGACGATCGACAACGACCTGTCCGGCACCGACTTCACCTTCGGCTTCGACACGGCCGTGA
>JAOPXF010000154.1 GCA_025965295.1 Nocardioides sp. | reverse complement strand
GTGAGCCTGACGGCGCTGGCCGCGTTCGCGGATGCGCTCGCCACCGCGCCGCCCACCAGCGTGCGGCCCCTCTACTGGCTGGCCAGGGTGACCCTCGTGAGCCGGGGTGAGGACCTCGCCGTCTTCGATCGCGTCTTCGACGCCGTGTTCGGCGAGGCCGTGCTGCCGGTGGACCCGCATGCGCGGCGCCAGGGGCCGGCGCCGGAGGACTGGCCGCCGGGGTCCTCGCACCCCCTGCCCGGGCACGGGGGTGGCTCCGCGCCGTCCTCCGACCTGCCCTGGCACACCCTGCCCAGCCTGGCCACGACCGAGGAGCCGGCCGACGACCAGGTGCTCCCAGAGCTGCTGCCCAGCGCGCTCGCCCGGGTCGCGGACACCCCGCTGGACGAGCTGGACGCCCGCGAGCTCGCCGTCGTCGGCCGCTGGCTGGAGGGTGCCGTCCACCGCTGGCCGAGCCGACGCAGCCGCCGGCTACAGGTGCGGGTGTCCGGGCGGCGTCTGGCGCTTCGAGAGACCATCGCCGCCTCCCGGCGCACCGGCTGGGAGCCGATGGAGCTCCGCCACTACCACCCGGTCCGGCGGCCGCTGAGGGTCACGTTGCTCTGCGACGTGAGCCAGTCCATGCAGAGCTATGCCACGGCGTACCTGCACCTGATGAGGGCCTTCGCCCGGACCGGGCGCGCCGAGACGTTCGCGTTCTCCACGTCGCTGACCCGGCTGACCCCGGCGCTGTCGCGGCAGTCCGCGGCGGTGGCCGTCGAGCAGGCGAGCGCGGAGGTCGTCGACCGCTTCGGCGGCACGCACCTCGCCTCCTGTCTCGATGAGCTGCTGGCCTCCCGGCACGGCAACGTGCTGCGCGGCGGGGTGCTGGTGATCGCGTCGGACGGCTGGGACAGCGACGACCCGGACCGGCTGGCGGCGGTGATGCAGCGGGCGAGCAGACGCGCGCGACGGATCGTGTGGCTGAACCCGCGGGCGGCGGCGGCCGGCTTCGCGCCGCTGGTCGGGTCGATGGCCGCGGCCCTGCCGTACTGCGACGCGTTCCTGCCCGCCCACACACTGCGGTCGCTGCCGGACGTCTTCGACGCCATCGCCGAGGCGGGCGCACCCGGCGGGCTCAGCTCCAGAGCGTGACGTGAACGGCCGGCTTGAACCGGCCGACGTGCACCCCGGCCCCGCGGACCATGGCCTGGGTGGCCCGGGGGGTGGTGATGAAGCGGAGCAGCTCCGCCGTCGCCGGGGTCTGGTCGTGGGCCGGCAGCGCCATGGCCGCCCAACGGCCCTGGGCGCGCAGGCCGGGCCCGTCCAGGGTCACCAGGCGACCGGCGGCCAGGTCGCCGGCCACCGCGAAGCGCAGCGCGAGCGTGACCGCGTCCCCGCGCTTGGTCTGCTCGAGCGCGGCCGCGTTGCTCTGGAAGATCTGCTGGTGCGGCTCGGGGATGCCCAGCCGGCGCAGCATCGCGGGGACCACTCCCTCGGGCTCGGCCGCGGCGGGGCCGAGGCACCAGGTCTGGCGGCGCACCTGGTCGGTGCCGATCGTGCGGCCCGCGAGCGGGTGGTCGGGCCTGGCCACGGCCACGACCTCGTAGCCGAGCACGGGCAGGTGCACGAGGGAGACGGACGGGCTGCTCGGCGCCGGGCCGATGGCCAGGTCCGCCGTACGGGCCGCGAGCAGACCGGGGAACTGCGCAGCGGCCCGCACGCTGAGCTCGACCTCGAGGTCGTCGGCGCGGCCGGCGAAGCGCTCGATCAGGCCCGGCGCCGCGTGCTCGGCGAAGAGGGTGGAGGTCACCACACGCAGGACCCGACGCCCGTGACCGGCCTGGCTGACCTCGCGGACGGTGCGGTCCTGGAGCCCCAGGATCTCGACGGCCCGGCTGGCCAGCCGCAGGCCGCCCGGGGTGAAGGCGAGGCCGGACGCGGTGCGGGTGAAGAGGTCGTCGGTGAACTCCTTGCGCAGGTGCCCGACGTGCATGGAGACCGCCGCCTCGGTGACGCCGAGCTCCTGGGCGGCGGCCTTCACCGAGCCCAGCCGGACCACGCCCGCGAAGGCGCGCAGCTGCGTGGGGGTCACCCCGCGACTCTAGCCGCGCCGGACCACGCGGACGAGGGCGTCGTGGGCGGTCCGGACCACCTCGTCCGGGCCGGTCACCCGCCGGGCGACGCGCTCGGCGCGGATCACGTCGAACTCCAGGCCGCCGAGGTCTGACAAGACGTCCTCGGCGGTCATCAGCACGGCCGGGTCCTGCGGACCACCGGTGCCCTCGACGAGGTTCGTCGAGTCGTGGGCGACCAGGAACAGGGTGCCCCCGGACCGCAGCGCGGCGAAGGCGTTGCGCACGGCGGCCCGGCGCTCCCGGGCGACCAGCTGCAGGTAGGCCAGCACGGCCAGGTCGTACGTCGAGTCCGCGCTGCAGGTGGTCGCGTCGGCGCGGACCCAGGTGACCGGGGTGTCCCCGGCGAGCTGGCGGCCCTTGTCGAGGGCCACCTGCGAGAAGTCGACGGCGGTGACGGTCCAGCCGCGACGGGCCAGCCAGATCGCGTTGCGGCCCTCTCCGGCGGCCAGGTCCACGGCCGTGCCGGGGGTCAGGTCGGTCAGCTCGTCGGCCACGAACTGGTTGGGCGTGGCCGACCACACGAGGTCGCTTGCGGCGTAGCGCTGGTCCCAGGCGTCGGCGTCCATTCCTTCACCGTAACCCCGGCCGGGCCAGCGAGGTCGGGCCGCCGTCGGGCCCGCCTCCGGCAGCCGCGGCAGCCGGGCGGCCCCGGCCGGTCAGGTTCTCGGCAGGTACGTCGGAACACGATCGCGACATGACACCCGTGGTCGTCGCCGAGGCACGTGGCGGCGCGCCCTGGGTGTGGTCGGGGGCCGCGGGCCGGGCTGCCCTGCCGAGGGTCGAACGCCTGGTCTGGGCGGTCGCGGCGGCCGCGGCGCTCGTCCGGGTGCCGTTCGTCCGGGCACCCCTTTCCCCGGACGAGGGCGGGTTCCTGCTCGTGGCCTCGCAGTGGAGACCCGGGACCTCCCTCTACGGCAACTACTGGGTGGACCGCCCGCCGCTGCTCGTCTCGTTCTTCGCCGTCGTCGACCAGCTCGGTCGTCTCGGCATCGACCGGGCCGTCGTGCTGCGGATGCTGGGCATCGGGCTGGCCATGACCGCGGTGTTCCTGGCCGCTCGGCTCGGGACCCTGGTGGCCGTCCGGGCCGGTGCATCGGGAGCAGGGATCCGCCGGGCACAGCTGCTGCCCGCGATCGCCGCCGCGGTGTTCCTGGCGACGCCGATGTTCGACGTGAACGAAGTCAACGGCGAGCTGGTCGCCGTACCTCTCGTCCTGTGGGGCCTCGCGGCCCTGCTCGAGGCCGACCGGGCCGGGGCGGACGGCCCGCGGCGTTCCTGGCTCTTCCTCGCAGGTGTGGCCGGGGCGGGAGCCGCCATGGTCAAGCAGAACGAGATCGACGTCCTCGTGGCGGCCGCCGTCGCCGCCGTGACGATGCTGCCGCACTCGCGGCCCGCCATCGTCCTGCGCAACCCGGCGGCCGTGGCCGCGGGCGCGCTGGTGCTCACGGCCGCCGTGGTCACGGTGGCTGCCACCCGCGGCACCTCGGCGGTCGGGCTGTGGGACGCCGTCGTCACGTTCCGCTTCCAGGCCTCCGCCGTCATCTCGGCGTCCGCGACCAGTGCCACGACCCTGCGCCTGCACGGGATCCTCGTGGCGCTCCTCGTGAGCGGGGCGCCCCTGGTGCCGCTCCTGCTGCTGGCGAACCTGCTTCGCATCGGCCGCGGGCCCCTGGCGCCCTTGCGTTGGCCAGCCCTCGCGCTGGTCGGCTGGGAGACGTTCTCGGTGCTCGCGGGTGGCAGCTACTGGCTGCACTACCTGGTCGGCCTCGTCCCGGGCGTCGTGCTGTGCGCGGCCGTGCTCGCGGGCGGTCCGGCGCGCTCGACCGCGGGCCTGCGCCTCGCCCTCGGCTACGCCACGGCGGTCGTCCTCGTCGCGGCGTCGTCGGCAGCGTTGCAGGTCGAGAGCACGCCGAAGGAACAACCGCTGGAGGCCTGGCTGATGGCCCACGCGCGGCCCGGCGACACGGCGGTCGTCGCCTTCGGAAGTCCCCAGATCCTTCAGGCTGTCGGTCTGGAGAGCCCCTACGAGGAGCTCTGGAGCCTTCCCGTCCGGGTACGCGACCCGCAGCTCGCCGGCTTCGCCCGCACCCTCCGGAGCCCGGACCGACCGACCTGGGTCGTGACCCTGAACGGCAGTCCGACCAACAGCCTCGCGACCTGGGGCGTCGACCCGGCTGCGGCGCAGGCGGTCCTCGACGCCCACTACCGGGTCGTTGCCGGAGTCGACGGCCGTGTCATCTACCTGACCCGCTCGCGAGCAAACCCGTGACCACCGCATCCCCAGGAGACACCGTGCCCACTGCGACCCGCACCCTCGTGGTCGTCCCGACGTACGACGAGGCCGCCAACATCGAGACCCTCCTCGACCGGGTGCGCGCAGCGTCCCCGGGGACCGACGTGCTCGTCGTCGACGACGGGAGCCCCGACGGCACCGCGCGCCTGGTGCGCCGCTACGCGTCCGGGACCGACGGCGTCTTCCTGCTGGAGCGCTCGGCCAAGGACGGGCTCGGGGCGGCGTACCGCGCCGGCTTCCGCTGGGCTCTCGAGCGCGACTACGAGGCCGTGGTCCAGATGGACGCCGACCTCTCGCACCCGGCCGAGCGGGTGCCGGCCCTGCTCGCCGCCCTGCGGACCGCGGACGTCGCGGTCGGGTCGCGCTACGTGCCCGGCGGGAGGGTCGTCGACTGGGCGTGGTCGAGGCGTCTCATCTCGCGGGCCGGGAATCTCTACGTCCGGCTGGTGCTGGGACTCCCCGTGCGGGACGCCACCGCTGGCTTCAAGGCCTTCCGTCGCGACGCCCTGGTCGAGATCGGGGCGACCGGCTCCACGTCCGAGGGTTACTGCTTCCAGATCGAGAACACCTGGCGGGCCGTCCGGTGTGGGCTCGACGTCGTCGAGGTCCCGATCACGTTCGTGGAGCGTGCCGAAGGAACGTCCAAGATGTCCGGCTCGATCGTCGGCGAGGCGCTCCGGCGGGTGCTCGTCTGGCGGTTCCACGAGCTGGTCGGCAACGCGTCGCCACGACCGGCCGAGGCGCCTGGTGACCGTGCCGCCGCGTGAGGCAGTACGCCGCCTCCCACCCGACCTGCTGAGCTTCCTCGCGGTCGGGGGCGTCGGCTACGTCGTCGACGTGGCCGCCTTCAACGTGCTGCGCTCGGTCGCGCCGTTCGCGACGGCGGACCCGTCGATCGCACGATCCCTGGCCGTGGTTGCCGCGATGGTGGTCACCTACATCGGCAACCGGACCCTGACCTGGGGCCCCACCGACGCTGACCCGCCCGAAACTTTCGGGCGGGTCAGCGCGCGGCGCCGCGAGATCGCGCTCTTCGTGCTCTTCAACGTCATCGGCCTGGGCTTCTCGGTGGTCAGCCTGGTCGTCTCCCACGACCTGCTCGGCCTCACCAGCAGGTGGTCGGACAACATCTCGGCGAACGTGGTGGGGCTCGCCCTCGGCACGGTCTTCCGCTACCTCACCTATCGCCACGTCGTCTTCGCGGCGCCCCCACCACCGCCGGAGCCGGCACCGGACGGGGGCACCCGCGTCGTCATCGTCTCGGCGAGCATGGCGGCCGGTCACGACGGGGCGGCGGCCGAGCTCGCGCGGCGGGCCGCGGCCCTGGGGTGCCGCGTCCACCGGATCGACCTGCTCGACCTGCTGCCCCTCGGGACCGGCTGGCTCCTGCGCACGTCGTACCGCCTGCAGCTGCGGGTGGCGCCGCGGACCTGGGGCTGGCTGCTGCCCCTCCTCGGTCGGGCCGGGCGCGCGCGGTCCTGGTCCGCGCGGGTTCCGTCCTGGCTCGTCCGGAGGCGGCTCCTGCTTGCGCTCGACCCGGCGCCGGGCATGGTCGTGTCGACCTACCCGCTGGCGAGCCAGGCCCTCTCGGACCTGCGTTCCCGCGGTCTCCTCGCGTGTCCTGCCGTG
>JAOPXF010000141.1 GCA_025965295.1 Nocardioides sp. | reverse complement strand
GCCGAGGTCGCCGGAGTCGATGCGGACGGCGCCCAGCCCGGGCCCGGCCACCTCGACCGCCAGGCGCACCGCCTCCGCGATGTCGTAGGTGTCGACCAGCAGCGTCGTCCCGGTGCCGAGGGCGTCGACCTGGGCGCGGAACGCCTGCTCCTCGCTGTCGTGCAGGAGCGTGAAGCTGTGCGCGCTCGTGCCCCCGGTCGGCACGCCGTACCTCTCCCTCGCTGCCAGGTTGGAGCTCGTGGCGAAGCCGGCGACGTACGCCGCGCGGGCGCACGCGACCGCCGCCTCCTCGTGCGTACGTCGAGAGCCCATCTCGATGCAGGGGCGGTCACCCGCCACGAGGGTCATCCGGGAGGCGGCCGACGCGATCGCGGCGTCATGGTTGTAGATCGAGAGCAGCAGTGTCTCGAGCAGGACGGCCTCGGCGAACGTCGCCTCCACGGTCAGCAGCGGGGAGTAGGGGAAGTAGGCCTCGCCCTCGGCGTAGCCCCAGATGTCACCGGAGAACCGGTAGCCGGCGAGCCAGTCGAGCGTCGGTCGGTCGACGACGTCCTCGAGGACAGTGAGCGTGTCCTCGTCGAAACGGAAGGCCTCGATCGCGTCGAGCGCGCGGCCGACGCCCGCGACGACGCCGTAGCGCCGCCCTTCGGGCAGGCGACGGGGGAACAGCTCGAAGACGGAGCGGCGGTGGGCCGTTCCCGATCGGAGCGCCGCCTGGAGCATGGTCAGCTCGTAGTGGTCGGTGAGCAGGGCGGTGGAAGGAGTCACGCGGGCCAGTGTGCCAACATGGGCGCGTGTCCGCCGCCAGTCCCGTCGAGGTTGAGCCGACCACCGTTCCGGAGGGCAGCACCCTCCTCGCCACCCCGTGGGTGACGATCGTCTGGAACGACCCGGTCAACCTGATGTCCTATGTGACCTACGTCTTCCAGAAGTACTTCGGCTACGACCGGAAGAAGTCCGAGAAGCTGATGATGGAAGTCCACGAGGACGGCAGGTCAGTGGTCAGCACCGGCACCCGCGAGGAGATGGGGCGCGACGTGCAGGCCATGCACGAGTACGGTCTCTGGGCCACGATGGACAAGGCGACGTGAGCGGCTTCGCCCGGCACCGTCGCAGCAAGCTGGTCATCGCCAACTTCACCGGCTTCGAGGCCGACCTGCTGCGCTCGCTGGCCTCCCAGCTGGTCGAGCTGCTCCGCAACGAGGCGGCCGTGCCGCGCGAGGGGATGGACCACGTCGAGGCGATGATGGACTTCTCGGGCCCCACCTCCGAGCCCGACGACCCGGTGCTCGCCCGGCTGTTCCCCACGGCGTACCCCGGCGACGAGGAGGCGGCGGCGGAGTTCCGCCGCTTCACCGAGGGCTCGCTGCGCGACGGCAAGGCGGCCGCGGCCATCACGATCATCGACCGGCTCGAGGACGCCGGGCTGCCGCCCGAGCTCACGGAGGACGGCCTGATGATCGACGTCGAGCTCGACGAGGCGACGGCCGAGACCTGGATGCGCTCGTTCACCGACCTCCGTCTGGCGCTGGCCACCCGACTCGGCGTCGAGGAGGGCGACGAGGCCGTCTGGCTGGCCCTGCCCGACGAAGACCCACGGGCCCAGGCGCACGACATCTACGAGTGGGTCGGCTACCTCCAGGAGACCCTGGTGGAGGCCCTGTCCGACCGCCGTTGAGGCGACGGATGATTGGATCGGGTCATGCATGCTTCTCGATGGATCCCAGCCCTGGTCACCGTGTTCGCACTCGGCGCGCTGAGCTCGTGCAGCAGCGACGACGGTGACGCCGACTCTCCCGAGGCCTCGCCGACCGCCAACAGCACCGTGGAGTCTCGCAACGCGTGCACCGCTGACGTCGAGGTGACCGGCGCCGTCGAGAAGTCCTGGTCCGGCGATGCCTCGTCGATCACCGAGAACCGGTCCGGTCCCGTGCAGTACTTCGCCACCAAGGGCAAGGTCACCCTCCAGGTCCTGGCCGCCGAGGGCGACTTCGACGCGATCGCGACGCTGACGACACCGCGAGCGTCGTACACCAGCCAGGGCGGCACGGTCGAGGCCGACGACAAGGGGGCCGGCGCGAAGGTCGACGCGGACGCCACCGCCACCAAGGGCAAGCCGGTCCACATCACGGCGTCGATCGACTGCTGAGCCGATGCCGATCCCACCGTTCGTGGTCGAGCTGCGCCGCATGGTGGGCCGGCACGAGCTCTGGATGCCCGGCGTCACCGCCGTCGTACGCCGGGGCGACGAGCTCCTCCTGACCCGGCGCGCCGACAACGACCAGTGGGCACCCGTGACCGGGATCGTCGACCCGGGGGAGGAGCCCGGGGTGGCGGCCCGGCGGGAGACCCTCGAGGAGACCGGGGTCGAGGTCGTGGTCGACCGCCTGGCCTCGGTGGGCGTCAGCCCGCACGTGACGCACGCCAACGGCGATCTCGCGGTCTACCTCGACCTCACCTTCGCCTGCACCTGGGTCTCCGGGGACGCCCATGTCGCCGACGACGAGAACACCGACGTGCGCTGGTGGCCGCTCGACGGCCTGCCACCGATGGCGGCCTTCCTCGAGGAGCGGATCGCGGGCGTCCTCGCGGCTGAGACCGCGACGAGGTTCGTGCGCTGAGCCCCTACGCTGGAGGGGTGCTGACCATCGACCAGGCGACGTACGACGCGATCGTCGCGCACGCCAAGCGTGACCACCCGGACGAGGCGTGCGGCGTGGTCGCCGGCCCCGAGGGCAGCGACCGCCCCGAGCGGCTCGTCGAGATGGTCAACGCGGCGGGCAGCCCGACGTTCTACGAGTTCGACTCGACGGACCTGTTCCAGCTCTACAAGGAGATGGACGCGAACGACGAGGTTCCGGTGGTCGTCTACCACTCCCACACCGCCACCGAGGCCTACCCCAGCCGCACCGACATCGGCCTCGCGAGCGAGCCCGGAGCACACTATGTGCTGGTCAGCACACGTGAGCACGGGAATAACGACGGCCCCGTGGAGTTCAGGTCCTACAGAATCATCGACGGCGTCGTGACCGAGGAAAACGTCCGCGTCGTCCCCCAGCTGAGCAGCGACTGAGAGGTTAATGATGGCGATCGAGGTCCGGATCCCGACGATCCTGCGCACGTACACCGGCGGTGAGAAGGCCGTCGACGGCGAGGGCGCGAGCCTGAGTGCGCTCATCGACGACCTGGAGGCGAACCACCCCGGTCTCAAGGATCGCCTCATCGAGGAGGGCGACCTTCGGCGCTTCGTCAACGTCTACATCAACGACGAGGACGTGCGCTTCATCGGCGGCCTGGAGGCCGAGCTCAAGGACGGCGACCAGGTCGTCGTGCTCCCGGCCGTCGCCGGCGGCGCCGCCTGACATGACCCGCTACGACAACCTGCTCGCCTCCGTCGGCAACACGCCGCTGGTGGGGCTCCCGCGGTTGTCGCCGACCCCGGACGTGCGCCTCTGGGCCAAGCTGGAGGACCGCAACCCGACCGGCTCGATCAAGGACCGCCCGGCCCTGAAGATGATCGAGGAGGCGGAGAAGGACGGCACCCTGCGTCCCGGCTGCACGATCCTCGAGCCCACCTCCGGCAACACCGGCATCTCGCTGGCCATGGCGGCCAAGCTGAAGGGGTACCGGATCGTCTGCGTGATGCCGGAGAACACCTCGGAGGAGCGCCGGCAGCTGCTGCGGATGTGGGGCGCCGAGATCGTCTCCTCGCCCGCGGCGGGCGGCTCGAACGAGGCCGTACGGGTGGCCAAGAAGGTCGCCGCCGAGCACCCGGACTGGGTGATGCTCTACCAGTACGGCAACGCCGCCAACGCGCTCTCCCACGAGCAGGGCACCGGCCCCGAGATCCTCGCCGACCTGCCCTCGATCACGCACTTCGTCGCTGGGCTGGGCACCACCGGCACCCTGATGGGCGTCAGCCGCTTCTTCCGCACCGCCAAGCCCGAGGTCCGGAACGTCGCCGCAGAGCCCCGGTACGGCGAGCTGGTCTACGGCCTGCGCAACCTCGACGAGGGCTTCGTGCCCGAGCTGTACGACGCCGACCTGATCGACTCGCGCTTCTCGGTTGGCCCCCGGGACGCCGTACGCCGCGTCCGGTAGCTGCTCGAGCAGGAGGGCATCTTCGCGGGCATCTCCACCGGCGCGATCCTGCATGCCGCGCTCGGACAGGCCGCCAAGGCGGTCACAGCCGGTGAGCGAGCCGACATCGCCTTCGTGGTCTGCGACGGTGGCTGGAAGTACCTCTCCACGGGTGCCTACGAGGGCACCGTCGACGAGGCGGAGGACCGCCTCGAGGGTCAGCTCTGGGCGTGAGGACCGACTCGTGATCCCTCTGCAGATGGCTCTCAGCGCGCTGTGCCTGCTGGCCGCCCTGTGGCTGGCCGTGCTGATGGTCCGCGACCGCACGCCGGATCACCTGCTGCTCAACCTATTGGCGGTGATCGAGGTCGGCCTGATCGTGCACCTCGTGCTCGGCATCGTGCACGTGACCTCCGACGCGCCGGCCGACGTCTCGACGTGGGAGTACATCGGCTACCTGATCGGCGCGGCCCTGTTCGTGCCCGTCGGCGTCGTGTGGTCGTCGGGGGAGAAGAGTCGCGGTGGCACCGGCGTGCTGCTGCTCGCCGTGCTCCTCGTGCCGTTCATGTTCGTCCGCCTCGCCGACCTCTGGGCCGGCGGTGCCTGACGTCGAGCGGCCCGGCCTCGGTCGGGGCTTCGGCCGGGCGCTCGTCTTCGTCTACGGCATCTTCGAGTCGGCCGAGAACGTCCCCCGGGACTCCAAGAGGAAGCGCGTCCAGGCCTAGCCTTGCCGGGTCGGTGACGAACGCCCGCAGGCACCGC
>JAOPXF010000116.1 GCA_025965295.1 Nocardioides sp. | reverse complement strand
CGGCCGAGCGCTACACGCCCACGGGTGGCGTGTCGTTCAACAGCCCCCTCGGTGACTCCGCGACCCGCAACCGCATCTTCAACAAGATCACCAAGTCGATCTACGCCGCGCCCAAGGGCAGCACGATCCGGATCTTCACCTGGAACTTCCTGACCCGCGCCGGGGTCGAGGCGCTGCTGAAGGCGCAGGACCGCGGGGTCCGCGTGAAGCTGCTGATGTCGGAGACGAACACCACCCAGATCGAGAACCAGCCCTTCAAGCGGCTCCACCGCGAGCTGAAGGCGGGCAACAAGCACCGCAAGGCGAAGCGGCACAGCTATGCGCGGGTCTGCTCCAAGTCCTGCCGCGGCAACTACGGCACCGCGCACGCCAAGTTCTACCTCTTCTCCAAGTCCGGCAAGGCCCGCCAGGTCCTCATGCAGGGCTCGGCCAACTACACGGTGGCGTCCGGCTCCAACCAGTGGAACGACATGGTCACGAGCGTCGGCCGAGAGAAGCTCTACAACTACGCCAAGGACGTCTTCGAGCAGGCCGCGAAGGACGAGCCGGTGCACCCTCCGTTCATCTCGCGTGACTTCGGCTCGACACGCCTGATGTTCTTCCCCGAGATGGGGAAGAAGTCCACGGACCCGGTCATGGACCTCCTGAACCAGGTCAGGTGCCGCAACGCGGAGAACACCCCGAACGGTCGCACCGTCCTGCGGCTCGCGCCCGACGTCATCCGCGAGGAGCGCGGCATGACCATCGGCCGCAAGCTGCGCTCGCTGTGGGAGCACGGCTGCGACATCCACATCGGCTACACCGTCATGGGAGTGGCCGTCGGCCGCATGTTGAGGAACCACAGCGGACGCGGCCCGGTCCCGCTGAAGCACCTCGTCCAGGACGTCGACAACGACGGGGAGTTCGACAACTACTTCCACCTCAAGGCGATGTCGATCGTCGGCCACCTCGGCAAGAACCGCAGCGCCTACGCCCTGCTGAACGGCTCGGCGAACATGTCCGGCAACAGCAAAGTGAGCGACGAGAACGTCGCGATCTACCGCCGCAAGCAGATCACGATGAAGTACCAGGCCCACATCAACTACTGGTACGACAACTTCCCGCAGCCCAAGTCCAGCCCCTCCGGCCGGAGCCGGCTGATGTTCGGCGACGGCCCCAACTACGTGCTCGAGGGCGAGAGCCCCGCCCAGCGCCGGTCGGCCCGCACGGGCGTCAACCCCTTCGCCCATGTGGACATGGACTGAGCGTCGGTGCCCGTGGCGGTTCGCAGTACCCGCGTACGCAGGGTGGATGACCGCGGGATCCTCCTGCGGGCGGGTCGCGAGCGTGTGGTCGACGTCCTCTTCGGCGACCACCGGGTGTGGTCGTTCTGGGTCCGCCGCGACACCGCACTGACGCCGGGCCTCGGCCGGCTGGCCGCCTGGCCGCGCCCGATGGCCAAGTACCTCCACGGCCGCGCTCGCGTGGTTGTGCGCGACTCGGCCACGGAGGAGGTCCTCTTCGACGACGACGTCACGTTCGGCGACGACACCTCCGAGATCCACTTCGTCAACGACCGGGGTGTCGAGGTCGGCATCGACAAGTCGGGGCGGATGGTCCCGACGTTCGCCACGCGCAGCAGCAGCGACGTCGCGTCGCTGGTCGACGCGGTCCAGGTCGTGCTGGACGCCCTGTCCGCGGCCGGCGCGAAGCCTTTTCTGGCCTACGGCACGTTGCTCGGCGCCGTTCGTCAGGGGTCCGTCCTCGGCCACGACTCGGACGCCGACGTCGGCTACGTGAGCGAGTTCACGACCCCGGTCGACGTGATCCGCGAGTCGTTCCGGCTCCAGCGCGAGGTGACCAAGCTCGGCTGGCGGACCTCGCGCTACAGCGGTGCCGCCTTCAAGATCGAGATCCCGGAGGAGGACGGCGTGATCCGCGGCCTCGACGTCTTCGGGGGCTTCATGGACGGCCACCGGCTCTACCTGATGGGCGAGGTCGGCGTCGACTTCGACCCCGCGTGGGTCCACCCGCTGACAACCTGCCTGCTCGAGGGGCGGCCGATGCCGGTGCCGGCTCGGGCGGACAAGCTGCTCGAGGCGATGTACGGCCCCGGCTGGCTGGTCCCCGACCCGGCCTTCCAGTTCAGCACCCCGGAGCGCACCACCCGTGCTCTCGACGAGTGGTTCCGCGGGACCCGCCCGAACATCAAGCACTGGCAGCGCCGCGCGTCCGGCCACGACGACGACGTGCCGACCGGCTTCTCCGGGCTGGCGCGGGTCGTGGGCGACTACGCCTCGGCGACCGGCGCGCAGGTCCTCGACGTCGGTGCTGGCAGGGGGCGCGACAGCCTCTGGCTGGCCCGCAGGGGGCTGCAGGTGACGGCGTACGACTACGTGCCGCGTGCCCTCCGGGCCGTCGCGACGTGCGCCGAGCAGGAGGGCCTCGACCTCGACGTGCGCATGCTCAACCTCACCGAGTGGCGCTCGGTCTTCACCGAGGGCGCCCGCCTGGCCCTCGAGCCACGGCCCCGGGTGGTGATGGCGCGGCACGTCCTGGAGGCCACCTCGCCCGCCGGCCGCGACTCCCTGGTGCGGCTGTGCTCGATGGCGCTGCGCGGCGGTGGCCGGCTGTACGCCGACTTCCACCGCCCGGCCCAGGCGCGTGACCTGACGTGGGCCGTCGGCCCGGTCGATGCCGACCGTCTGGCCAGCCTGGTCCGCCGGGCCGGGGCCAAGACGGTCGAGGTGGACGAGGTGTCGGTCAAGTCGGGCCCGCCGGTGTTGAGACTCATGGGAGAGTGGTGAACGTGGCAGTCAGATTCCCCTTCCGCGGGTTCGGCGGAACAGGTTCGGTGGCCCGGCTGGAACAGCGCGTGGCGGACCTCGAGGCGGACATGGCCGAGCTGAGGCGCCACAACCTCCGGCTCGGCGAGCTCGCCGACATCGTCCAGGAGCTGCTGATCCCGATGGCCTCGCGTGACGAGGAGGTCATCCGCGCGGCCATCGACCGATTCAACGAGAGCCTGTAGTGGTCGAACGGGTCTTCGTCCACATCGGGCTGCCGAAGACCGCCACGTCGTACCTCCAGACCATCATCTGGTCCAACCGGGACGCCCTCCGGGCGGCCGGGGTGGTCGTCCCCGGCGCCGAGCGCCGCGACCACCTGTGGGCCTCCCGCACGGTCCGCAACGTGCGGCACGCGGCCACGGCGCCCCGCGAGCACCGCACCGCCTGGACCCGCCTGCTCGCGGAGCTGGAACGCTCGCCCGGAACCGGGCTGGTCAGCCACGAGTTCTTCGCCGCGGCCTCCCGCAAGCAGGCGCGGGCGATGGTCGAGGCGCTGCCGACCGACGAGGTGCACCTGGTCGTCACCGCCCGTGAGCCGCTCGGCCTCTTCGCCGCGAGCTGGCAGGAGAGCCTCAAGAACGGCGAGACCGTGCCGCTGGCGGAGTACGCCCGGCACGTCTCCAAGAGCTCCAACGCCATCTGGAACTGGCGCACCCTCGACCTCCGGCTGGTCCTCGAGCGCTGGAGCGTGGCGGTCCCGCCCGAGCGCATCCACGTGCTCGTGCTGGACCCGGCCGCCCCCCGGGAGGACGTCTGGAACCGGTTCGCGGGGATCGTCGGCTTCGACCCGGCCGCGTGCGACCTGTCCGGCTCCTTCCCCAACTCGTCGATGGGCGTGGTCGAGGCCGAGACCCTGCGCCGGGTCAACACCCGCCTCGAGGGCTTCACCAAGGGGTTCGACAAGGGCGTCTTCCTGCGCAGCTACCTCGCCGACGAACGGCTCGTGCCCCGCCGCGGTGAGCGGTTCTGGCCCGAGCCCGACCAGATCGAGGACTGCCGGCAGCGGGGCCGCGACGCCGTGTCGCACCTGGCCGCCGGGTCCTACGACGTCGTGGGCAACCTCGAGCACCTGCTGGTGCCCGAGCACCTCGAGGAGCGCCGGGTTCCGGCCTCGGTCACCGACACCGAGGTCGCCGACGTCGCCGTGGACCTGGTGGCCGTGATGCTGGGCGACGTACGCCGGCTGCGCCGCAGGGCGCGCGCCGACGACGGTGCGGCACCGCGACTGCGCTCGCTCGCCCGCCGCCTGCGCCGGGGCTGAGTCACCGGCCGCGTCGCCCGCCCCCGGGAAGCCGGTC
>JAOPXF010000105.1 GCA_025965295.1 Nocardioides sp. | reverse complement strand
GGCGGCCTTCTCGGCCTCCCGCTCGGAGCGGTCGGGATCGGCGACCTCGAGCAGGTGCCTGGCCGCCTTGGCCAGGTCGGTCGCGTTGAGCCGGGTCGCCTGGTCGAGGAGGAACTCCTCACCCTGCGCCCGCAGGTCGGCCCGATGCGGCAGCCTCTCGATGGCGTCCACGATCACCGATGCCTGCTCCGGTGACACCCGGCCCGCGGCCAACGCCGCGTGGGTGGCCGGGAGCTCACCGACCAGGACCGGTGCCTGCCGCACCGCCCGGTGCCCCGGACCCCGGTGCGTCCCCGCGAGGTGGGTGAACCAGTCCGACGTGGAGCCCCACGCGAGGTGGGTCTTGGCGACCTTGCGCTCCTCGACCTCGACCAGCACCGACGCCTCGAGGGCGGCCAGCTGGGAGCGCAGCCCCTCCAGCTCGACCATGGTGTCGACCAGCTCGGGCTCTTCGCCGCCCACAACACCTCGCCCAGCCCCGCAAGCTCCGCGCGCAGCCCACCGACCACGCCGGCCGGCGTGAGCGTCTGGGTCGCGGGGTGGTCCATGGACTGACTCAACCAGGGCCCACCGACAGTCAGACCTCTGTGACCTGCGGTTATCTCACTGGGTGAGACATTATCCGAATATTTGTTCGTGCATCTTCGCTGGTCCGAATCCAGGTCGGCGTTCGCCGCACCCGGATTCGAGACGGTCGCTGCGCGACCTCCTCAACCAACGGTGGGTTGCGGTTGCCGTTCGCCGCACCGGCTCTCGACACGCCAGCCGCGACTTCGTTTCCGCTCAGCCACTGGTCGGGCTCCCGAACCTCGCGACCTGGTGCCAGACCTTCTTCAGATCCTGGGGATCCTCATCCCCGGTGAGCGCTGCCCGGCCGATCGCGGCGGCGTCGAGCAGTCCATTCTGGGCGATGCGGCGGCCCACCTCGACGATGTGCGGACCTCGAAACTCAGGGTGGGCCGCGAGGGTCTCCACCGTGAGCAGCCGGCCCTCGTGCCACTCCAGCGGCACCCCGAGCGACCTGGCCTGCTCTTCGATGGCGGAACCGCGGAAGGACGGGTCGAGGACGACAGCCTCGACGTCTGCGGCCAACGTGACCATGCCGTGTACGTGCGCCTCGATGTAGGCGTCCAGGAGCCCGCCCTCCGTCGCCTCGACGACGTCGGTGCGCTCACGGGCATCGAACAGCTCGACCAGGGGGAAGAGGTCGAATCGTGCTGAGGTCCCCATCGCGGTCGGCTCGGACACAGAGTCGGGGAAGCAGAACGTGCTGCGGTCGAGGACCGCTTCGTTCAGGCGCAGGTGCGCCGACCCGAATCTGGGGGCGGCGCCGATGCGGCGCCGGCGATGGTTGAGCGCCCCGTACTTCGGCCGCTCTGTGTTCGGGGCGTCGTCGTAGGCGTGCCCGAAGATGCGCTGTTCCCACCGCCACCGGGCGCCGCCGGCGTGTGCCGTCAGTCCGCCGTTGCTGGTCCTGGTCTCGAACTGCGACCGATACACGCCATCCTGGGCGAGCCGCTCCAGCACAGTCGCTCCAGCGACTATCCGGTCCGGGTGGAAGTTCAACGTCACACGCAGTGAGCGGTCGAGCGGCGGGCCCGACGCCGCACGCGTCAGGTGCTCAACCGCGCGCGCCGCCCAACTGCTCGTCTCGCTTGCCATGGACGGCACTCCATCACGAAGCGACACGTCGGAGTCGCGAACGCGGAGGAACCAACCGAGGCTGCGCCACCGTGGTCGACAGCGGATCACGGCAGCGCGGCGACCGCCACCCGAGATCAAGCGCGATCTTCACACATCTACCAACGCTTGCTGCCGAACTCAGCGCCAGCCGAGCTCGGGCGCCAGGTGGCGTACGACGCTGTCCAGCAGGTGCGCGTTGTAGTCGACGCCGAGCTGGTTCGGCACCGTGAGCAGCAGGGTGTCGGCGGCCGCGATCGCCTCGTCCTCGGCGAGCTCCTTCACGAGCTGGTCGGGCTCGCCGGCGTACGTCTTGCCGAACCGGGCCCGGCCGCCCTCGAGCTGACCGACCTGGTCCCCACCAGCGCCCGCTCCGCCGAAGTAGGCACGGTCGAGGTCGTTGACGATCGGGAAGATGCTGCGGCTGACCGAGACCCGCGGTTCACGCGCGTGGCCGGCGGCCCGCCAGGCGTCGCGGAAGCGCTGGATCTGCTCGGCCTGGAGCTGGTGGAAGGGGACGCCGGTGTCCTCGGTGAGGAGCGTCGAGCTCATCAGGTTCATGCCCTGCTCTGCGGTCCACTCGGCCGTCGCCCGGGTGCCAGCACCCCACCAGATCCGGTCGCGCAACCCGGGAGACTGCGGCTCGATGCGCAGCAGGCCGGGCGGGTTGGGGAACATCGGCCGCGGGTTGGGCTCCGCGAAGCCCTCGCCCCGGATCACGTCGAGGAACACCCGCGTGTGCTCACGGGCCATGTCCGCGTGGTCGGTGCCCTCGGCGGGCTCGTGGCCGAAGTAGCGGTAGCCCTCGATCACCTGCTCCGGTGACCCCCGGCTGATGCCGAGCTGCAGGCGACCGCCGGAGATCAGGTCGGCCGCTCCTGCGTCCTCGGCCATGTACAGCGGGTTCTCGTAGCGCATGTCGATGACGCCGGTGCCGATCTCGATCCGGCTGGTCCGGGCCCCGACCGCCGCGAGGAGCGGGAACGGCGAGGCCAGCTGGCTGGCGAAGTGGTGGACCCGGAAGTACGCGCCGTCGGCCCCGAGCTCCTCGGCCGCGACCGCGAGGTCGATGGACTGCAGCAGCGCGTCGGAGGCCGTGCGCACCTGCGACTGCGGGGTCGGCGACCAGTGGCCGAAGGACAGGAAACCGATCTTCTTCATGACCGCTGCAACCACCGGGGCCCGTCAGGTCTTCCCTGTCCGCGACATGCATGGTTCCGGGTGAGTACCGACGCCCTCACAGGCTCCTCGGCGCGTGCGTGGTCTACGTCGGCCTGACCATCGGCACCTGCGCCGTGCTCCGGTCGATGTCTCGCCGATGGCGGGCCGGCCAGGAGGACCTGTCCAGCCCGGCTCACGCAGTCCGAGCGCTGGACGCGGGGCTGAGGGCACCCGTGGGGGCGCGGGACTCAGGCTCGCGGCGTGGCCCCGTCGTAGCGGACGGGCTCGCCACGCTCGAGGCGCTCCCGCTGCGGGACGACGGTGTACCGGGGGTCACGGGCCGACGCCTGTCCGGCCTCGAAGACCCCGAACCGGGTGCATGCCGAGCCCGCGAGCAGCGCGGCCCCGGAGACGGCGGCGACGGTCCGGCTGCGACCCGCGAGCAGGGATCCCGCGGCCCCGGCGATCGTGAGGACCTTGGCCGCCCTCATCAGGCGACCGGCCTTGCCCTGGTGCAGCGGCTCGGCCGTGATGCCCATCGAGTGCTCCATCCGGTGCTCCATGACCAGCTCGAGGACTGCACCGCCGAGGGCCAGCCGGCGCACCGGCCCGGTCTCGCTGAGCGGCGAGGTGACCAGGCCGAGCCCGGCAGAGGCCGCAGCCGCGGAACCGACGAAGACGAACGGGAGCTCCTTGTACGCCGCGTGCCACGAAGGCGTGGCGGTGTCGGCGAGCAGCACGGCCGTGTAGGCAGCCACGGGCGGCGCGAACAGGGCAGCCGCGACGCCGGCCGGGCGATCGACGTACGGCGCCAGCCTGAGCGGTCCCACGCGCTGCCGGGCGGGGAGCATCGCGACCAGCTCGGTGGCCGCGGCCGCAGCGGCGAAGGGGCCGTAGAGCGAGAGGATCCAGGTGCCCACCGACATCGGCGAGGTGAGCTTGGCGACCCGGAGCATGTTCACGAAGCGGGCCGGCCTGCCGAGGTCGTGCACGAGGGCCACCATCGAGAACGTCAGCGCGGCGATCGCGCCCAGCCGACCCGAGCGGCGCAGCGTCGGGCGGTTCGTGAGGTCTGCTCCCGCGGCGACCAGCGACGACCCGGCCGCGAGCCCACCCGCGAAGAGGTACGCCGGGATGTCGGCCTCCCACGGGGAGGGCTTGACGATCGGGCGGCCGTAGTAGGAGGTGAACGTGGCCTCCGGCACCATCGACCGGTCGCCGCCGCCCCTGCGCCGGCCGCGCCGTCTCCCGCGGCCGGTGCGGCCGCCAGAGGAGCCGGGGGTGGCGTCGATGTCGGGGGGGTCGTCCTGGACTCCTTCGCGGCCGTCGGATCCGCTCATCGGCGCGCTCACCCCCGCTTCCCGAGGAAGGAGATCGCCGCGCCCGCCAGCAGCGTCACTGCGGCCATGCCGGCCTTGCGGAACATGTCGGGCAGGTCCTTGGTCGTCACCACCGGGTCGGGCGGGAAGCCGTAGACCTCGGGCTCGTCGAGCAGCAGGAAGAAGG
>JAOPXF010000337.1 GCA_025965295.1 Nocardioides sp. | reverse complement strand
CTGCACGTGCACCACGTCGGGTCGGCGTCGCCGCGGATCGTCGCCGAGCTCGCGGAGCGGCATCCGGGCGGGCCGGTGCCGAGCGACCTCGACGCACTGCGCCGCTTCTACGAGTTCCGCGACTTCGCGCACTTCATCGAGGTCTACCTGGCGGTCGTCGACCTGATCCGCACCCCCGACGACATCCGCTACCTGACCTACGAGGTCGCACACGAGATGGCGACCGGCCAGCACCTGAGGTACGCCGAGCTGACCTGCACGCCGTACACCTCCGTGCGACCGCACGAGGAGGGCAAGGGGATGCCGATCGAGGCCTACACCGAGGCGATCGAGGATGCCCGCGTCTCCGCGGAGCGCGACTTCGGCCTGGTGCTGCGGTGGATCTACGACATCCCCGGGGAGAGCGGCCTGCCCGCCGCGGTGTCGACGCTCGACTATGCGCTCAACCACCGGCCGGACGGGCTGATCGGCTTCGGCCTCGGCGGCCCGGAGATCGGGGTGCCGCGCGCGCAGTTCCAGCCGCACTTCGAGGCCGCCCGTGCCGCCGGACTGCACAGCCTGCCGCACGCCGGGGAGACGACCGGGCCCGAGACGGTCTGGGACGCCGTTCGGCTGCTGGGCGCCGAGCGGATCGGCCACGGCACCTCGTCGGCCCAGGACCCGGCGCTGCTGGCGCACCTGGCCGAGCAGGGGATCCCGCTCGAGGTCTGCCCGTCGTCCAACATCGCCACCCGCGCGGTCGACACCCTCGACGAGCACCCCATCCGCGCGTTCCGGGACGCCGGCGTGACGATCACGGTCAACTCCGACGACCCGCCGATGTTCGGCACCGACCTGAACCGCGAGTACGAGATCGCGGCCGGGCTGCTCGACCTCGACGATGCCGGCGTGGCGGACCTGGCGCGCACGGCCGTGCGGGCGTCGTACGCCGACGACGACGTGCAAGCGAGGGTCCTCGCCGAGATCGACGCGTACGTCGCCGCTGGTTGAGGAGGTCGCGCAGCGACCGTCTCGAAACCCGGCGCCGCCGAAATGACTCAGGTCCCGCTGGCTCATACCCAGCGGGACCTGAGCCATTTGTATCCCGTCGCGAGCCCTCGGCCCGGGATTTGGGGGCGTGTCGCCGCCACGGCGGCGGCCGCGGCGAGCGTCAGTCGTCGGGGTCCGGCCAGGTCTCGGGGCGGCACAGCACCACGATCTCGACGTCCCGGTCCTCGTAGCGGGCCGCCTCGTCGGGCAGCCGGCTCGCGCGGAAGCGTTCGTGCACGTCGGGTCCGTCGAGCACCCAGCCCGCGACCGGGTGCCGCCAGTGGCAGAGCAGGACCACCCCGTCGTCCTCGAGGCTGACGGCGATGCGGTCGATCAGCCGGTCCAGGTCGGTGGGGCTCAGGAAGTAGCCCATCTCCGAGACGACCACGAGGTCGAAGCCGCCGGCCGGCCACTGGCCGGGGACGTCCAGCTCGACCACCGAGGCACCAGGGACGTCCGCCAGGCGTCTGCGGGCGGCGTGCACGGCCATCGCGCTCTGGTCCACGGCCACGATCTCGTCGCAGCGGCTCGCGAGGTCCTCGGCCAGCGCGCCGCGTGAGCACCCCACCTCGAGCGCGCGGCGGAAGCTCCGCCGGGGGAGCGAGGCAAGCGTGAGCTGGCGCTTGCGGTGCTCGTACCAGCGTTCGTCCACTCCCCACGGGTCCGGCTTGCTGCGGTGCAGCTCGTCGAGCGCGTCGTCGACCGCCTCGTCGTCGACCACGACGAGACCTCCGTCCGGCACCGTGTGCGCGAACCGGGCGCCGGTACGCCGGGCGGCGGCGCCCGCCGCCCGGCCCGCCGACCGGTGGTCGGGGTGTCCGCCCTCATCACCGTTGGGTGCCACCAGGAGGGTGCGGCGCCCGTCGCCGATCAGGTCCACCAGGCTCGCCGTCACCTCGCTCTCGATGGTCGAGACGCTGCCCTCGGGGGCGCCGAGGAAGACCAACGGGGCTTCCGGTGCGAGGAGCCGGAGCGACTCCTGGGCGTCGGCCAGCCGTCGCTTGGCCAGCTCGGGAGTGAGCTGGGCGCCCGCGGACGGACCGCACGCGCCAGCGGTCAGCAGCACGACGTACACCGACAGCCCGGCGGCGCGGGCGAGGGCGACGGGCCCGCCGCCCGCGAGCCCGTCGTCGCCGGGGTGTGCGGCCACGACCACGAGTCGCGTGAAGGCCTCGTCGCCGCTCGTGAGCTCCAGCACGGACGCGCGCCGGTCCTGCTCGTCAGCCACGGACATCCTCTGCTCGGTCGGGGTCGCCTCCCGCCGCTCGGGCCCGTCCCCGACGCTACGACCTGGTCCGTTGTGGCACTTCCTCCGCGGGGGTGAAATATGCTCTGCCGCATGTCCGTCGCCTCGCGCCCCATCCACATCGCCATCGTCAACGACTACGAGATCGTGGTCGCCGGCGTGGCGGCGATGCTCGCTCCCCACCACGACCGCGTCGCGGTGGTCGAGCTCGACTCCAGCGTGCCCGTGATCAGCGACGTCGACGTGATCCTCTACGACACGTTCGGCCAGGTGCAGGGCGACGGCGTCGACCTCGAGGACCTCGTCCACGGCAGCGACGCCCGGGTGGTGATCTTCAGCTGGAACCTGCAGCCCGAGCTCGTGGGGCGCGCGATCGCCAAGGGTGCCTCCGGCTATCTCTCCAAGGGGCTGGCCGCGGAGGACGTCGTCCGCGCGATCGAGGAGGTTCATGCGGGGAAGATCGTCACTCCCGACGACGAGGGCGCCGTCAACGGCGGTGCCGCGGGGGACTGGCCGGGTCGCGAGGCCGGCCTCACCGCCCGCGAGGCGGAGGTGCTGGCGCTGATCACCCAGGGGCTCAGCAACCAGGAGATCGCCGACAAGAGCTACCTCAGCATCAACTCGGTCAAGACCTACGTCCGCACCGCGTACCGCAAGATCGGCGTCACCCGGCGCGCCCAGGCCGTGGTGTGGGGCATGCAGCACGGCTTCGAGCCCGACCGGATGCGCTCCCTCGACCCCCAAGGCGCTGGTGGTGGCCGGCGCGTCGAGACCCGGTGAACGCCGCCGTTGGTTGAGGAGGTCGCGCAGCGATCGTCTCGAAACCCGGTGAGGTGTATGCGGGGGCGAGCTCGTTGGTTGAGGAGGTCGCGCAGCGACCGTCGCGAAACCCGGTGAGGCGTACGTCAACCCGCTGTGCCGGCCAGCGAAGGAGGTGCGAACAAAGTTTCGGATAACGTCTCACAGAATGAGATAACCGCAGGTCACAGAGGTCTGACTGTCGGTGGGCCCTGGTTGAGTCGGTCCATGGACCACTCCGCGACCTCGACCCTCACGCCGGCCGGCGTGGTCGGTGGGCTGCGCGCGGAGCTTGCCGGGCTGGGTGAGGTGTTGTGGGCGGCGAAGAGCCCGGGCGAGCTGGTCGACACGATGGTCGAGCTGGAGGGGCTGCGCTCCCAGCTCGCCGCCCTTGAGGCGTCGGTGCTGGTCGAGGTCGAGGAGCGCAAGGTCGCCAAGACCCACCTCGCGTGGGGCTCCACCAGTGACTGGTTCACCCACCTCGCCGGCACGCACCGGGGTCCGGGGCACCGGGCGGTGCGGCAGGCACCGGTCCTGGTGTCCGAGCTTGCGGCCACGCACGCGGCGTTGGCGGCGGGCCGGTTGTCACCGGAGCAGGCATCGGTGATCGTGGACGCCATCGAGAGGCTGCCGCATCGGGCCGACCTGCGGGCGCAGGGTGAGGA
>JAOPXF010000070.1 GCA_025965295.1 Nocardioides sp. | reverse complement strand
CGATGTACCAGCCGGCTGTGGGCCGCGCGCTCGTCGGCGGGCCGGTCGAGCAGCTCACCGACACCGCGGTGCCGCTCGCCGACGCCGACCTCGTGCGCCGGGTCCGCGAGGCGATCGGCGACGACCCCGACGATCCCGCACGCCGACGGGCTGCCGTCGCAGCGATCGAGGAGGCTCTCGCCGCCCAGCTCCCCGTCGACGACGAGGGCCGCCTGGTCAACGCGATCGTCGAGTACGTCGAGGGCGACAGCGGCGTGCAGCGGGTGAGCCAGGTCTGCGAGAAGTTCGCGATCACCGAGCGCACCCTCCAGCGGCTCACCGCGCGCCGGATCGGGCTGTCCCCGAAGTGGCTGGTCCAGCGCCGCCGTCTCCACGAGGCGGCCGAGCGGCTGGCGGGCGACGACCGGCCCGACCTCGCCCGGGTCGCCGCCGACCTCGGCTACGCCGACCAGGCCCACTTCGGCCGCGACTTCCGCAGGGTCACCGGCCTCACGCCGGGTGAGTTCGCGGCCGAACCCCGAGGCTGACACCATCGTCAGGTGCCCCAGTCCCAGCCCAGCCCGGCCTTCCAGTGGGCGGTCAACGCAGAGCCGGACCTCCTCGTCCTCCAGTTCCCGCTGTTCGTGGTGGAGGCGGGCGGCCCGCCTCGCGACCCGGTCAAGGTGCTCTTCGAGCGGCGCGGCTTCAGGGCCCTGACCGGGCTCGAGGATCTCGACCTGCAGGCGTCCACCGGGTGCGCGCTCACCGCCACCGGACCGGAGAGCGCGGAGCTGGTGGCGCTGATCGCCGAGGACGGCCGGGCCACCCGGATCCCGGTCCCGCACGGCGACCCGGCCTGGTCGGCGCGCGTCCTCGCCGCCGGTCACGTGCCGGTCCTGGTGACGATCGCCGCCATCGGCGACGACGGGCTCCTGACGCGTGAGCGGCTCCAGCGCGACGTGGCGTCCGGGGGAGTGCTCGCGGCCCTCGTGCCGACCGGAGACCTCGCCTAAGGACGCCAGTCGGTGAGGTCCACGACCAGGTCGGCGCGGTCCCGCGCAGCCTCGATGCGCGCGGCGTTGGCCTGGTCGACCCGGGCCACCCAGGCCCACGCCTCGTCGGGTGACTTGCCGAACTCCACGTGCCGGGCGACCAGCCGGTCCAGGCGGACCGAGTCGTCGATGACGACGTGCCACACGACGTCGATCTCGGCGCGGACGGCGCGCCAGCGCGGCTCGTCGAGCAGCAGGTAGTTGCCCTCGGTGACCACCGTGCCGGTCGCCGGCACCGGGATCGCACCGGCGAGCGGCTGCTCGAGGTCGCGCTCGAACATCGGCGCCACGACGTCCTCCTCGCCGGCCCGCACCCGGCGCAGCAGCGCGGCGTACCCCTCCGCGTCGAAGGTCTCCGGCGCGCCCTTGCGGTCGAGCAGACCCCGCCGTACGAGCTCGACGTCGGCGTAGTGGAAGCCGTCCATCGGTACGGCCGGCAGGCCGAGCGCGACGGCCAGCGTCGTCTTGCCGGCTCCGGGCGCGCCGGTGATCCCGAGCAGGCGACACCCCGCGGGCACCTCCGGGATCTGGGGGGAGGGAATCACGAGGGGAAGGTTAAGCGTTGGAACATACAGATGACCGAAACGTACGCTTCACCTCATATGACGAACGCACCTGACTTCAACCTCGACGCCGAGCTCGAAGAAACCGACGACTGGGACGACTCCCAGGAGTCGGACGACGGCTGGCACGACGAGCCCGACCCCGAGGACGCCGAGCCGACCGCCGGCGCGATGGAGCTGGCCGAGCGCCACGCCCTGCGCCGGGTCGCCAGCCTGTCGACCGAGCTCGAGGACATCAGCGAGGTCGAGTACCGCCAGCTCCGTCTCGAGCGCGTCGTGCTCGTCGGCGTCTGGACCGGCGGCACCGTCGAGGACGCCGAGAACTCCATGGCCGAGCTCGCGCTGCTGGCCGAGACCGCCGGATCCGAGGTGCTCGAGGCGATCTACCAGCGCCGCCAGAACCCCGACCCCGCGACGTACGTCGGGCGCGGCAAGGTCGACGGCATCCGCGAGATCGTCCAGGCCACCGGCGCCGACACCGTCATCTGCGACGGCGAGCTCGCGCCCAGCCAGCTCAGGAACCTCGAGGACCGGCTCAAGGTCAAGGTCGTCGACCGGACCGCGCTGATCCTCGACATCTTCGCCCAGCACGCCCGCTCCGGCGAGGCGCAGGCCCAGACCGAGCTCGCACAGCTCAACTACATGAAGCAGCGGCTCCGCGGCTGGGGCGGCCAGCTGTCCCGGCAGGCCGGCGGCCGGGTCTCCGGCGGCGAGGGCATCGGTGGCCGCGGCCCCGGTGAGACCTAGATCGAGACCGACCGGCGGCGGATCAACACCAAGATCGCCAAGCTCCGACGTGAGCTCAAGGAGATGAAGGGGACCCGCGACACCAAGCGCCAGGAGCGCAAGCGGCACTCGATCCCGTCGGTGTCGATCGCGGGCTACACCAACGCCGGCAAGTCCTCGCTGCTCAACCGGCTCACCGACGCCGGTGTGCTCGTCGAGGACTCCCTCTTCGCCACCCTCGACCCCACGACGCGCCGCACCACCACCGCCGACGGCCGCGTCTACACGATGAGCGACACGGTCGGCTTCGTCCGGCACCTGCCCCACCAGCTCGTCGAGGCGTTCCGCTCGACGCTGGAGGAGGTCGCCGACTCCGACCTGATCCTGCACGTCGTCGACGGCTCCCACCCCGACCCCGAGGGCCAGCTGGCCGCGGTGCGCGAGGTGTTCGCCGAGATCGGCGCCAGCCAGGTGCCCGAGCTCGTCGTGATCAACAAGGCCGACGCCGCCGACCCGATGGTGCTGGCCCGGCTGCGCCAGCAGGAGCCGCACTCCGTGGTCGTCAGCGCCAAGACCGGCGAGGGCATCGCCGAGGCGCTCGCGCTGGTCGAGGGGGAGCTGCCCCGGCCCGGGGTCGAGTTCAAGGTGCTGCTGCCCTACGAGCGCGGCGATCTGGTCAACCGCATCCACCAGCAGGGCGAGATCGCCTCGATGGAGCACACCGGTGAGGGCACGCTCGTCTCCGGCCGGGCCCACGAGGACCTCGCCGGCGAGCTGGCGGCGTACGCCGTCACCTAGGTTCGTATACCTCGGCCCGTCGCCCGGTAACGATTTGTTGCGGGCGATCGCCAATGCGGCAACTTCGCCTGCACGGGGAGCGCCCGGACCGCATCATCGTCCACGTGGTCCAACGGGGGGTCGCGGGAGTCGTCCCGCTCAGGTCAGCACGCAGCCGCACGCTCGGCGTCGTCGTGCTCCTCGTCGTGCTCGTCGCATCCCTGGTGACCCTGCACGCCGCCCGCGCCCGCGGCGCGGACGTCCCGCGCTGCGAGCGGTTCGCCGCCGACTCGGCCGCCCGCGCGCGGGCGGTGACCGGCTCCGGTGAGCGCGTCGTCGTCATCGGCGACTCCTACTCCGCGGGCCTCGGCCTCGCCTCCCCGGCGAGCTCGTGGCCGTCCCGGCTGCCGGGTGCCGTGCAGGTCGCGGGCTTCTCCGGCTCGGGCTTCAGCACCGGCGCCAGCGACTGCGCCGGTGTCTCGTTCGCCGACCGGGCCCCGGCCGCGCTGCGGCGCGGCGCGGACCTGGTCGTCGTCGAGGGCGGCCTGAACGACTACGACCAGCCCGCCGCCGCCATCCGCTCCGGCTTCGCCCGGCTGCTGCGCGAGCTGCCCGGTCCGCGGGTGCTGCTGGTGGGTCCCGCGCTCGCCCCGTCCCGCGCCGCCGCCGTGCCCCGGGTCGACGCGCTGCTTGCCCGCCTGGCCGAGCGCCACGGGATCGCCTACCTCCGGATGTCCGGCCTCGACCTGCCCTACCTCGGCGACGGCCTGCACCTCACGCCCGCCGGGCACCGCGCCTTCGGCGACTACGTCGCCGCGCACCTGCCCGGCTGAGCGGCACTGCGGTTTCATCAAGGGATGTAGCCGAACCTGCGCCTCCCACGTCGAATTGGCCTTGGGAAGTGCGGTTTCATCAAGGGATGTAGCCGAACCTGCGCGGCGCGCCCCACCGCCGGCCCGAACCGCCCTCGCCGGTGTGCTGACTCGCCGAGCGGGCGGTCGGCAGCTGTCCCCGGCCGCGGCTAGGGTTCTCGGGTGCCCGACCCCTCGACCGCGACGACCGATGAGCCGGTCGACCTCGCCGGCGCCCCCGTGCGCGGCGTGCTGGCGACCGCGGTGGCCGAGCTCGGTGGCCAGGAGCGCCCGGGGCAGGTCCAGATGGCGCAGGCGGTCGCCGACGCGATGGTCGACGGCGTGCACCTGCTCGTCCAGGCCGGCACCGGCACCGGCAAGTCGCTGGCCTACCTCGTCCCGAGCCTGCTGCACGACAAGCGGGTCGTCGTGGCGACCGCGACGCTCGCGCTCCAGCACCAGCTCGTCGAGCGCGACATCCCGCGGCTGGTCGGGGCGATCGAGAAGCATCCCGGCGTCGACACGTCGTACGCCGTGCTCAAGGGCCGCTCCAACTACGCCTGCCTGCACCGGGTCCGCGAGGGCGCGCCCGACGACCAGGGCGTGCTCGTCGACCTGCCCACCGGCAGCATGGGCACCAAGGTCCTCGAGCTGCGCGCCTGGGCCGAGGACGAGGTCAAGGCCGGGAGCAGCGGCGAGCGCGACGCGGCCCCGCGGCACACCGACCGCGAGTGGCGCCAGGTCAGCGTCAGCCACCGCGAGTGCCTGGGTGCCGCCAAGTGCCCGTTCGGCCAGGAGTGCTTCGCCGAGCTCGCCCGTGAGAAGGCCCACCGCTCCCACCTGATCGTCACCAACCACTCGCTGCTCGCGATCGACGCGATCGAGGGCGTGCCGATGATCCCCGAGTACGACGTCGTCGTCATCGACGAGGCGCACGAGCTGACCGCCCGGGTCACCCAGGCGGCCACCGACGAGCTGAGCGCGAGCGACGTCGACCGGGCCGCACGCCGCTCCCAGCGCTTCGTCGAGGGCGACCAGGCCGACGACCTGGCCGACGCCGCCGAGACGCTGCGCGGCGCCATCGCCGACGCGAGCCCGGGCCGCTTCGAGGTGGTGCCGCAGCAGCTCGGCGACGCGCTGGTGCTGGTGCGCGACGCGGCTCGGGCCTGCCTGTCGGCCTACCCCAAGGACGCCGACTCCGCCGACGCCGACGCCGGCCGCACCCAGGCCCGGGGCGCGGTGCAGGAGGTCTTCGTCAACGCCGAGCGGATGGCGGCCGGCTCCGAGGCCGACGTGCTGTGGCTCTCCGAGGGCACCGACCGGATCCCGCCCCGGCTCTGTGTCGCGCCGCTCCAGGTGTGGGGCCAGATGCGCGACAAGCTGCTCACCGACAAGACCGTGGTCTTCACGAGCGCGACCCTGATGCTGGGCGGCGACTTCTCCTCGCTCGCGAGCAGCATCGGCCTCAAGCCGTCCGAGCGGCTGATCGACGCCGACACGATCGCGGCCGGCTCGTCCCAGGGGACCGTGCTGCCCTGGCGGGGCATCGACGTGGGCTCGCCGTTCGACTACGGCCAGCAGGCCATCCTCTACCTCGCCCGGCACCTCCCGCCCCCCGGCCGCGACGGGCTCGGCCCGGCCCAGCTCGACGAGATCGTCGAGTTGGTCGACGCCGCCGGCGGCCGCGCCCTCGGGCTGTTCTCGAGCCGCCGCGCGGCCGAGACCGCGGCCGAGGCCGTGCGCGAGCGGCTCCCGCACCTCACCACGCTGGCGCAGGGCGACGCGCAGCTGCCCGAGCTCGCCAAGCAGTTCGTGAGCGACCCGCACACCTGTCTCTTCGGCACCCTCAGCCTCTGGCAGGGCCTCGACGTGCCCGGCGAGACCTGCCAGCTCGTGCTCATCGACCGGATCCCGTTCCCGCGGCCCGACGACCCGCTGATGAGCGCGCGCCAGAAGGCCGCCGACAAGGCCGGCGGCAACGGCTTCATGCAGGTCGCCGCCACCCACGCCGCGCTGCTGCTCGCCCAGGGCGCCGGCCGGCTGATCCGCACCACCACCGACCGCGGCGTCGTCGCCGTCCTCGACCCGCGGCTCGCCACCGCCCGCTACGGCAGCTTCCTCAAGGCCAGCCTGCCCCCGATGTGGACCACCACCGACCCCGCGGTCGTCCGCAAGGCGCTCAAGCGGCTCGCCGGCGATGCCGACACCACCGGTGGCTGATCAGAGTCGGGCGCGGCCGTCCCAGCCGCCGCGCGGCCTGCCGACGCCGAAGAACTTCGCGATCGTCGGAGCCACGTCGACGGTGCGGGCATGCGCGGCCGAGGCCTTGCGGCGCGGCACGTCAGGGTGGCCGCCGGCGAGGAAGAACGGGATCTGCCGGGTGGCGGGGTGGCCGTGGTTGCCCGGGATCGGATTGGCCGACGGGTCGGGGTCGCTGAAGCGCCAGCCCTGCTTGCAGAACGCGACCACGTCCCCGGCCTCCGGGCCGAGCCGCAGCCACGGCTCGGTGCGGGCATGCGCGGCCAGCACGCCCTCCACGCCGTTGGCGACCGCCCGGATCCGCTCGATCGCCGCCGCTCGGTCCGCGGCCGGCCCGGTCCAGTAGAGGAGGTCGGCCCCGCCGTTGCAGGCGATCTGCACCCGGCCGGCCAGCATCGGGTCGGCGTCCATCGGGCCCTGGAGCGTGATGATCGCGTCCGGCGTGGACCAGTCCATCGAGTGGTCGGCCAGCACGACGACGACCGAGTGCTTCCATCGCCCGGTCGACCTCAGCATGTCGACGAACCGCTGCACCTGGTTGTCGGTGTCCGCCAGGGCGAGCCGGCGCTGGGCGCGCACCGACGTGCCGGAGAAGTCCGCGTGCCCGAAGCGGTCGATGTCGCCGAGGTTCACGAAGACGAGGTTGGGGTCGAGCTCGTCGACCATCGCGAGCACCGCGTCCATCGTGAACTGGTCGGGCGCGTGCCCGGAGACCGGCACGATCGGGCCGGGCTCCCAGCGGTGCGTGGCCCGGGCGCCGAAGACGCCGTACAGGTAGGTCTTGCTCAGCACCGTGCCGGTCGTGAAGCCGTGCCTGTTGAGTCGCTCGATGACCGTGCCCGACCTGATGTCCGACGCCTTCTCCAGGGTCCGGGTCGCGCCGAGCGAGCGGTCGTAGACGGTGTTCGCCGGCACCCCGCTGCGGTCCGGGCGGACGCCGCTCATCATCATCACGTGGTTGGGGATCGTCTCCATGACCGGCATCGACGACGCCCGCGGGAAGTGCAGCCCGCCGTCGCGCAGCGCGTGCAGCTGCGGGGTCAGCTCGGCGGTGATCTCGTCGGGTCGGCAGCCGTCGACGACGATCACGTAGGCCCGCTTGCGCCCCCTCGCCCCGCTCCCGGCCGCCGCGGCCCCGGCGATCGTCGAGAAGACCAGGCCGCCTCCGGCGACGAGAAAGGTACGCCGGGTGGTGCTCATGCCCCGACCGGCCCGTCGACGGCCTCGACCCGGCCGGTGCCGGCCCGGGTGGCGTAGGAGACCGACCAGGTGATGTCGGTGTCGCGGTCGGCCCGGTCGCCGATCACGTACCAGTCCATCTGCGCCCGCTTGGCGGTGATGTCGAGCACCGAGAAGCCGTGGCTGTCGAAGTCGAGGTACTTGACGTGCCGGTTGTTGGCCTTGATCGTCTCCTCGACCGCGAGGCTCGACGTGCGCGGCGGGGTGCCGGTGATGTCCTTGAGGTTGTTCGACGTCACCGAGCTGCACACGAACTCGACGCCGGCCGAGTCGCCCACGCCCGTGCCGGTGTACGTCGACGCGTCGTACGGCAGCTCCGCCGCCCACCCGGAGTGGATGTCGCCGGTGATGAAGAGCGCGTCCTTCACCTGGTGGTTGCGGATGTGGTTGAAGACCTGGCGGCGGTCGTCGGTGTAGCCGTCCCACTGGTCGACGTTGTACGGCGCACCGTCGCGGGGCGCGCTCCCGGTCACCTCGTGGACGGCGTCGATCGCGTCGTCCGGCAGCGCCCCGAAGTCGACCGGCGCGATCATCACGGGGTTGCCGACGATCTTCCACTGCGGCCGGTGCCGGTCGAGGGAGTCCTTGAGCCAATGCAGCTGCTGCGTGCCGGTGATCGTGCGGTCCGGGTCGCCGGTGGCCGGGTCGGGGTTGGGGACCGGCGTCGGCACGGTGTCGGCCTGCCGGTCGCGGTAGGTGCGCAGGTCGAGCATGCTCAGCTCGGCCAGCTGTCCGAAGCGCAGCCGCCGGAAGAGCCGGTCGCCGTCACCGAGCGCGGCGGTGCCGTCGAGGCGCGCGGGCATCCACTCGTCGTACGCCCGGTGCGCGCGGGCCCGCCGCTTCCGGTAGCTGCCCTCGCCGCCCGCCCCGTGGCCGGGGGTGTGGTTCTCGGCGCCGCTCTTCCACTGGTCGTTCGCGACCTCGTGGTCGTCCCAGGTGACGATCCATGCGTACTTCGCGTGCAGGTCCTGCAGGTCCCGGTCGCGCTTGTACTGCGCGTGCCGCTGCCGGTAGTCGGCCAGGGAGAGCATCTCGTGCGCGGGCTCGTGCGTGCGGATGTCGACGTCGTCCTGGCCGTAGCCGTACTGGCCGGGGCCGTACTCGTAGACGTAGTCACCGAGGTGGACCACCGCGTGCAGGTCGTCGCGGGCGGCCAGCCCGCGGTAGGCGCTGAACCACCCGGCCTGGTAGTTGGCGCACGAGACGACCCCGAAGCGCAGGTGGTCGGGCAGGGCGTCGTGCGCGGGGGCGGTGCGGGTGCGGCCCACCCGGCTGGTGACGCCGTCGAGGCGGAAGCGGTAGAAGTACCAGCGCGCCGGCTCCAGCCCGGTCACGTCGAGCTTGACGGTGTGGTCGCGGCTCGGTCCGGTGGCGAAGACGCCCCGGCGGACGACGTGCCGGAACCGCCGGTCGGTCGCGACCTCCCACTGCACGTCGACCTTCGGACCCCTGCCCGACCCTGGGCTGCTGGCCGCGGTGGGGGTGACCCGCGTCCAGAGCACCACGGCCTGCGGCAGCGGGTCGCCGGAGGCGACGCCGTGCTGGAAGAAGTCGCGGAAGCCGCGGGAGCGCGCGGCGGACGTCGCGGACGTCGCGGTGGCCGCGGGAGCCGCGGCCAGGCCGGCTCCGACGGCTCCGACGGCGCCGGTGGCCAGCAGGGTGCGACGGGGGAGGGGGCGCCGGATCGGCGGCTGCGGTGTGGTCACGGTGCATTCAACGACGAGGAGCCGTCCGCGTGACGACCCGCGGTGTGTGACCACGCACTGTTCACGCGCCGGACATCCGGAGGCCGGACGGTGTCGGGACTACTCGATCACAGCGGGCGAAGGATTCCCTTGACCCGTGCGGGGCACCCCGAACTGGGGTTCGCCGGGATCCTGGCCCCGGGCGCCCATGACCTCGGCGACGGCGAAGCCGGCGATCACGACCAGCCAGCCCATGATCACGTCGATCACCCAGTGGTTGCCGGTGCCGACGATGACGATCGCGGTGCCGGCGGCGTAGAGCCAGCCGACGACCCGCAGCCAGGCCCACTGAGCGTGCCGCTGGATCACCATCGCCACCCACAACGCCCACCCGGCGTGCATCGAGGGGAAGGCGGCGAGCTCGTTGGTGAGCCCCCCGAGTCCGCGCGGGGCGGACGCGTCGGTGCTCCACCAGCCGTCGGACGCATGCAGGCTCAGCACGTCGACGTACCCCTGGATGAAGCGCGGCGGCGCGGTCGGGAGCAGGAGGTAGGCGGCCAGGCCGAGGAGCGTCCCCGCGACCAGCGCACGGCGGGCGGGGACGTAGGAGGTGGCGCCGAGGCGGTAGAGCCACAGCAGCACCGCGCCGGTGACGACGTAGTGGGCGGTGGCGTACCAGTAGCTGCCGAGCAGCCCGATGATCTCGTGGTTGGTGAAGAGCTGGTTGAGCGGGAGCTCCCAGTGGATGCCCAGGCGCCCCTCGAGGTGGAGCAGCTCGTGGGCGCGGGCCAGCGCCGGGCCCATGGCCGCGTCGGCGAAGAGCCGGGAGAAGCTGTAGGCCACCCAGAGCGTCAGGATCAGGACGAGCTCGAGCACCCCTCGGATCAGGCGGGGATACCGCCTGCGGAGGGTGCAGCCGTTCGTCATGATGCTCACAGCGCCAACTTTGGCCGATCCGGAAGTTCAGGGCACCAGGTTCAGCCCTGAGTGAACCCCGGATTATTCCTCAAAAGTCTCAGGGGTCACACCCGACGGAGCACCGCCGTGACCTTGCCGAGGATGGAGGCGTGGGTCCCGTCGATGGGATCGTAGGCCTCGTTGTGGGGGAGCAGCCACACGTGGCCGTCCTTGCGCTGGAATGTCTTGACCGTCGCCTCGCCGTCGATGAGGGCCGCCACGATGTCGCCGTTCTCGGCCGTCTGCTCCTTGCGGATGACCACGTAGTCGCCGTCGCAGATCGCCGCGTCGACCATCGAGTCGCCCGACACCTCGAGCATGAAGAGGGTGCCCTCGCCGACCAGCTGGCGGGGCAGCGGGAAGACCTCGGAGAGGTTCTCCTCCGCCAGGATCGGGCCGCCGGCGGCGATCCGGCCGACCATCGGGACGTACGTCGCGGCCGGCATCGCGTCGCCGACACCCGTCTCGTCGTACGACGTCTCCTCGGCCGAGGAGATCGAGCGGCGGGCCGCCATCAGCTCGGGCAGGAAGACCTCGAGGGCGCGGGGACGGTTGGGGTCGCGCTTGAGGAACCCCTTCTCCTCGAGGACCTTGAGCTGGTGGGCGACGCTGGAGGAGCTCGTCAGCCCGACCGCGTCGCCGATCTCGCGCATGCTGGGCGGGTAGCCCCGCAGCTCGATGGCGTCCTTGATGTGCGCGAGCACGCGCAGCTGGCGCGGCGTCAGCCCGGTCGCGTCCGGAGGACCGTCCGGGAGCTCGCTGACCGTGCCTCGGGTCTTGTTGGTGGCCATGGGTCCACCGTAGCCATCCGGACCCGGTGATTCAAACATCTGTTCGAACGGCGTGTCGGCGTCAGTCGGCGCCCGGCCGCGCGTCCTCGGGAGGGAGCCAGACGTACTGCGGGGTGGCGCAGACCTCGACGAAGCCGAGCCGCTCGTAGACGGGGCGCCCCTGCTCCGTGGCGTGCAGGATCGCCTCGGTGCAGCCGCGCTCGTGGGCGAGGTCCATGAGCGCGCCGGTGACCGCGAGCCCCACGCCACGACCGCGGGCGCGCTCGACCGTGGCGATGTTGTAGAGCCCCCCGACGGTCCCCGTGACCCAGAGACTGCCGCTGGCCACGGCCTCGCCGTCGAGCGTCGCCAGGACATGGACGAGGCGGTCGGGAGCGAGCCCGCCCATCAGGTCGTGGAGGGGGGCCAGCAGCTCCGGCGGCATCCCGAAGCCCTCGGCCATGACCTCGAAGACCGCGCGCTCCTCCCCGGGCTGGGCCACACGCACCGCCAGGCCCGGCACCGGCCGGGTGCCGGTCGGTCCGGTCAGCCCGACGTGCATCCCCGGGGTGTCGCCGCGCAGCAGCCCCGCGAGCTCGAGCGCCTGCTCGGTCTCCGGAGTGGTCGTCGACGGCGTGAGCCACCACAGGAACGGCAGGCCGCGCTCGACGAACGGGTCCAACACCTCGACGGTGCGCCGCGCCGCGTCCTCCGGTGCGAAGCGGGCCGCGGCGACCCCGTTCACGAGCGGGAAGGCGATGGCTGCCGTGTGGAAGAACGTCGTCGCGTCCGGCTGTCCGTCGCTGCCGAAGTGCGGGTTGGTGCGGACGGTGTCCAGGAACTCCAGCAGGTTGCCCTCGACGGCGGAGACTCGGGTGTCCACGATCAGGTCGGTCACGACGGCAACCTATGACGAGGGTGTGGGGCCGCGTGGCGGAATGGTTGACTCCCGCCATGACCAGGAACGCGGGACACCCGGGCAGCGCCGTCGTCACCGGAGGCGCCCGCGGCATCGGCCGCGGGATCGCCGAGCGGCTGGTCGCTCTGGGGTACGCCGTGGTCGTGACCGACGTCGACGGCCCCGGTGCGCAGCGGACCGCCGCCGAGATCGGCGCCGCGGCCGGTCTTGACCACGACGTCCGCGACCCGGACGCCCACGCCGCGGCGGCCGCCGAGGCCGCGCGCCACGGCGTACTCACCGCGTGGTTCAACAACGCCGGCGTCGGCGACGACGGCCGGCTGAGCGAGCTCTCCGAGGAGGCCGTGCGCCGCCTGGTCGAGGTCAACCTGCTCGGCACGCTGTGGGGGATGCGCGCCGCGGTCGCGGGCTTCGGTGCGGGCGGCGGCGACATCGTCAACACGGCGTCGCTGGCCGGGCTGGGGCCGGTGCCGGGCTACAGCGTGTACGCCGCGTCGAAGGCCGCGATCGTCTCGGCCACGATGTCGGTGGACGCCGAGACGCCGCGTCGGGTCCGGGTGCACGCGATCTGCCCCGACGGCGTGCAGACGGCGATGCTCGACGGGCAGGACCCGGGTGGGCTGGGCAGCGCGCTGGTCCACTCCGGCGGCGCGATCCTCACCGTGGACGCCGTCGCCGCCGCGGCCGTGGACCTGATCGGCAGCCGGCGGGTCGTGCGCAGCGTGCCGGGCTGGCGGGGCGGTGTCGTGCGCGTCCCGGCGCTCGCGCCGGAGATCGGAAGAGC
>JAOPXF010000033.1 GCA_025965295.1 Nocardioides sp. | reverse complement strand
CCTTCTTGGCCGGTGCCTTCTTCGCGGGGGCCTTCTTCGCGGGCGCCTTCTTGGCGGTCGCCTTCTTCGCCGCGGCCTTCTTCGCGGGCGCCTTCTTGGGGACTGCCTTCTTTGCCGGGGCCTTCTTCGTCGTACGGCGACCCGTCGCGGCCGGCGTGGGGAGGCCCTCCGCCTCGGACGACCACTGGGCGATCCACTCGTCGAGCACCCGCCAGGTGCTGGTCCGCGCGGAGCGACCGGTCAGCATGCCGAGGTGGCCGCCCGGGACGACCTCGAAGCGGACGTCCTTCGCCTTCTTCAGCAGCGGCACGACCGCCTTGACCGCGGGGATCGGGGCGATGCCGTCGGTCGATCCCCCGAAGACCAGCACCGGGGCCGTGATGTTGCCGACCGAGATGGTCCGCCCGTCGAGCTCGATGGAGCCGGTGACGAGCGCGTTGCCCTTCACGAACCGGTGGTAGAGCTGGCCGAACGTCCGGCCGGGGTAGGCGATCATGTTCGCGGTGAAGCGGTCGACGGCCTCGAGCTGGGCGAGGAAGTCCGGGTCGTCGAGGTGGGTGGCGATCGCGAGCGGCTTGGTGACGAGCTTCTGGAAGGACGAGAGCTGGAAGGCCCAGCGCACCAGCGGCCTGGGGGCGCCGCCCATCGCCTGGTAGGCGCGGGTGATCGCGCCGCGGCCCTCGGTGAGGTTCAGCAGCGGCCGCAGCGGCGCAACCAGCGGCACCAGCTTGACGTCGAACGGCGAGCCGACCGCCGTCACCGAGGCGATCGGCAGGTCCGGCTGGTCGGCGGCGGTGAGCAGCGCGAAGATGCCGCCGAGGCTCCAGCCGACGACGTGCACCGGCCGGCCGCCGGCGTGCGCGGACGCCTCGCGGATCGCGGCCGGCACGACCTCGTCGATCCAGTGCTCCATGCCGAGGTTGCGGTCGCGGAAGGAGACCTGGCCGTACTCCACGAGGTACGTCGGGCGCCCCTCGCTGACCAGGTGCTCGACCAGCGAGCAGCCCCGGCGCAGGTCGTAGCAGAGGGCGGGTGCGGCCAGCGGGGTCACCAGCAGGACCGGGTCGCCCCGCTCCTGGACCTTGGCCATGGGGCGGTAGTGGTAGAGCTCGCGCAGCATGCCCTCGTCGATGAGGGTGCGGGGCATCGGGCGGAGATCGGCCAGGCCGCCGTACAACATCTTGTGGGCGACGTTGCTGGCTGCGGAGACGACCTGATCGGGCTTGGGGATCAGATCCATGGTGGGAAATTACCCGAGTTCGGCGGCGGCGGTGGCCACGAGCGCGTCTGCTTCACCATGAGATGCAGGTGAAGTGTCACTTCACACGGCGAACTCACCGTGAGAAGTGACGCTCCGACCACTTCACATGGTGAAGCAGGTGACCCGGTCGATCTCACCCGCCCTCCTCGTAGCTGCGGGCCATCCACATCCCGGGGTCGGCGAGCGGCGTGAAGCCGAATCGGGTGTAGACCTCGTGGGCGTCGGCCGTGGCGAGCATCGCCCGGCGCACCCGCAGCCCGGCCAGCTCCGCGGTCACGGCCCCGACCAGGGCCGTGCCGACGCCCGCGCCGCGGCGCGACGGGTCGACGTACACGTCGCAGAGCCAGGCGAACGTCGCCCGGTCGGTGATCACCCGGGCGTAGCCGACCTGGGTGCCGTCGTCGTAGGCGCCGAAGTTCAGCGAGTGCGCGATCGCCCGCTCGACGACCTCGCGCGAGCGCCCGATCGCCCAGTAGGTGTCGGTCGACAGCCACCGGTGGACGGCGTCGACGTCCAGCAGCGCCGGGTCGGTTGAGACGGTGACCACGGCTCAGAACCTCTTGGCCGGCCGGACGGTCTTGCCGTGCGAGGGCCGCACGGCGGCCAGCTCCTCGAGGAAGCTGTCGGCCCAGGCCGCCACGTCGTGCGCGATCACCTGCTTGCGCATCGCCCTCATCCGGCGGTTCAGCTCGCGCCCGTCGGCGGCGAAGGCCTCCAGGAGCGCGGACTTCATGCCGTTGATGTCGTAGGGGTTGACCAGCCAGGCCTGGCGGAGCTCGTCGGCGGCGCCCGCGAACTCCGACAGCACCAGCGCGCCGTCGTTCTCGAAGCGGCAGGCGACGTACTCCTTGGCGACGAGGTTCATGCCGTCGCGGAAGGGGGTGACGACCATGATGTCCGCGGCGCGGTAGAGGGCGGCCATCTCCTCGCGGGGGTACGACGAGTGCATGTAGGAGATCGCCGGCCTGCCGATCTTGCCGAGGTCTCCGTTGATGTGGCCGACCAGCCGGTCGATGTCGTCGCGCAGGAGGCGGTACTGCTCGACCCGCTCGCGCGACGGCGTCGCCACCTGGACGAACACCGCGTCCTCGACGTCGATGCGGCCCTCCACGATCAGCTCGCTGAAGGCGCGCAGCCGGGCGTGGATGCCCTTGGTGTAGTCGAGCCGGTCGATGCCGAGGAAGATCCTGCGCGGGTTCCCGAGTGCGTCGCGGATCTCGGCGGCGCGCTTCTCGACTCCCTCCGACCGGGCGAGCTCCTCGAAGCCCTGGGCGTCGATCGAGATCGGGAAGGCGCCGGCGCGCACCGTGCGCCCGTCGTCGAGGTAGACCAGGTCGCGGTGCGTCTTGTGGCCGACCCGCTGGCGGACCAGGCGCACGAAGTTCTGGGCGCCGCCGCCGAGCTGGAAGCCGACCAGGTCGGCGCCGAGCAGTCCCTCGAGGATCTGCCGACGCCACGGCATCTGCTCTTACAGCTCGGCGGGTGGTAACGGGATGTGCAGGTAGAAGCCGATCCGCAGGTCCGGGCGGAGGTCGCGCAGCATCTGCGGGACCAGCTGGAGCTGGTAGTCGTGGACCCACACCGTCGCCCCCTCGGCGGCGAGCTCGGCCGCCTTGTCCGCGAAGCGCCGGTTGACCGAGACGTAGGAGTCCCACCACTCGCGGTGGAACGCCGGCTTGGCGACCACGTCGTGGTAGAGCGGCCACAGGGTGGCGTTGGCGAACCCCTCGTAGAAGTTCTCGATCTCGTCGTCGGTCATCGTCATCGGCACCAGGTCGAGGCCTTCGAACTCGAAGGGCTCGAGGTTCTGCTCGGTGCCGCCGGGCCAGCCGATCCAGGTGCCGTCGTTGGCGCGCATCACCGGCTCGATCGCGGTCACCAGCCCGCCCGGCGACGTGCGCCATCCGAGGGTGCCGTCCTCGTTCGTCACCCGGTCCACGGGGAGACGGTTGGCGACGATGACGAGGTCAGCAGAGCCTGGGGAAGCCACGGACCAACCCTAGTCACCGGATCCACTGCCGGCCTCCCCTGCCGGGGGGAGGAGGTGGCGGCCGTGGCCGCGGGCCGGTCACTCGGCCGCGCGCGGTTCGGCGGCGGCTACCGGTCGGCGGCGTAGCGGACGCCGATCTGGCGGCGCACCTCGTCCAGCTGCCGCATCAGCGTGAGCGTCTGGGCGTGCGGGACCAGCGGGCTCTCCCGCAGCCCGGCCCGCAGGCAGCGCCCGACCTCGGCGGCCTCGTTCCCGTAGCCCTCGCCGAGCACCGGCTCGTCGCCCTGAACCAACACCGGCTCGCCCAGGCCGACCTCGTCGTTGGAGCCGCCCTCGGCGAATGGTGTGAAGACCGCCCGGGTCGGGTGGTGGAAGTCGTCGACGTCGATGCGACCCCGGTCGGTCGCGATGGCCGCCGCGCGCGACGACCACGACGTCATCGAGGCGGACATGGTGGCCACGGCGCCGCCGGGGTAGCGGCCGGTCATCGCCACGTCGAGGTCGATGCCGCTCGCGGAGAGCACGGCGGTGCCCCGGAGCTCCTCGGCCTCACCGAGCATCAGGTGGGCGAACGTCAGCGGGTAGATCCCCATGTCGAGCAGGGCGCTCGCCCCCAGAGCGGGGTCGAGCATCCGGTCCTCCGGGCCGGCGGCCACCCGGAAGCCCAGCTCGGCGTGCAGCTGGTGCGGGGTGCCGAACCGGCCGGCGGCCAGGTCCGCCCGGAGCCGTCGTACGACGGGGTGGCACGCGGTCCACATCGCCTCCATGAGGAAGCGGCCGTGCTGGTGCGCCAGCGAGACCATCGCCTCGGCGTCGGCGGCGTTGAGCGTCAGCGGCTTCTCGCAGAGCACGTGCTTGCCGGCCTCGAAGGCCAGCCGGGCGTGCTCGAGGTGCAGGGCGTGCGGGCTGGCGACGTAGACGACGTCGACGCCCGGGTCGGCGACGAGCTCCTCGTAGGAGCCGTACGCCGCGGGCGGGCCGTCCGGGCCGGCGTGCTGCTCCGCGAACGCCCGGGCGCTCTCCGGGCGCCGGGAGCCCACGGCCGCGAGGGTGGCGCCCGGCACCAGGGCCAGGTCCCGGGCGAAGCTGTGGGCGATCTTGCCGGTCGCGTGGATGCCCCACCGGGTCGTGGGGGAGGTCGCCCCGGATGTCGTCTGCGTCATGCCTGCGAGCCT
>JAOPXF010000511.1 GCA_025965295.1 Nocardioides sp. | reverse complement strand
GCGACCACCGGATCTACGCGGTCACGGTCGAGGAGTGCCCGGACGGCCGGACGGCGCTCCGGCGCCGGGGCGGACCCGGGCTCGGCACCCTTGGTCACCACGACCGCGGTGCGGGCCGGGCGACCGGGGGTCACGACCAGGCGGGCGTTGCGGCGGTTGACCGGCTCTCGCCGGGCCAGCACCCGCATCGTGTGCGAGAACCGGTCGACCGAGCGGCTGCGCACCACGTCATCGTGGTGCTTGAGGGCTTTGGGGACGAGATAGACGGCCCAGGCCACAGCGAGGGCGACGAAGATGAAAGCGCTCAGGTCCACGGTTCAGAGGTTAGGTTCGCTACCCCACCCTGGGACGGATGTCCATAGGTGTGTCGCAAAATGACTCGTGTGACTGATGTGTTCTCAGGGGTCAGGAGTCGAGCCGCTTCAGCATGCCGTCCGGGCACTCCTCGACCGTGACCGCGTAGATCCGGTGGTCGCGCCAGGCGCCGTCGATGTGCAGGAACTTCGGCGCGTAGCCGATCTCGCGGAGGCCGAGCTTCTCCACCACCCGCAGGGAGTTGGAGTTCTCGGGCCGGACGGCGACCTCGATCCGGTGCAGCCCGGCGGTGAAGAAGCAGTGGTCGATGACCAGTGCGACGGCCCGCGGGATCACCCCGCGGCCGGCGTACTCCTTGTCCAGCCAGTAGCCCACGGACGCGAACTGCGCGGAGCCGCGCACGATGTTGTTGACCGTCACCTGGCCGGCGAACGCCCCCGACACCTCCACCGCGAACGGCATCGAGACCCCGGCCCGGGCCTGCTGGTTGAGCCGCCGGACCAGCGAACGGTACGACGCGGGGCGGGCGTCGGCGCCCGGTGGCACCGTGGCGTCCCACGGCTTCAGCCACGAGGAGCTGCGCCGCCGGGCGGCACGCCAGGCCACGCGGTCGCGGTACCTCAGCGGCCGCAGCGTGACCTCGCCCGACGAGAGCCAGACCGGCCACGCGGTCAATGCTCGCTCCCGACACTCCGGCTCAATGGTCGCTCCCGACGCTCCGGCTCAATGGTCGCTCCCGACGACCTGCTCGACGGCATGGACGAGGATCGGCCGCAGCACGGCCAGCCCGTCCTTCACACCACCGCGGGACCCTGGCAGGTTGACCACCAGGCACGAGCCGACCACGCCGGCCAGCCCGCGCGACAGCACGGCGGTCGGGACGCCGGCGGCCACGCCGGCCGCCCGGATCGCCTCGGCGATGCCGGGGACCTCGCGGTCCAGCAGCCCACGGGTCACCTCGGGGGTCAGGTCGGTGGGGGTCAGGCCGGTGCCGCCGGTCGTGAGCACCACCCGGGCACCTCCCCCGGCGGCGGCCGCGATGGCCGCTCCCACCGGGTCGCCGTCCGGCACCACGACCGGGTCGTCGACGACGAAGCCGAGCTCCTGCAGGAACGCGACGATCAGCGGCCCGGTCTCGTCGGCATAGACGCCGGCGGCGGCCCGGTTGGACGCGACCACGACCTCGGCGCGCAGGCTCATCCGCGCTCCCCGCGCTCCCCGCGCACCCAGTCCCCGGACCTGCCGCCGCTCTTGGTCTCCACGCGGATGTCGGTGATCACGGCCGCCTTGTCGACGGCCTTGACCATGTCGACGACGGTGAGCGCGGCGACCGACACCGCGGTCAGCGCCTCCATCTCGACACCGGTCCGGTCGGTGGTGCGCACGGTGGCGAGGATGTCGACCGAGGAGTCCCCCACGGTCAGGTCGACGGTCACCGAGGACAGCGCCAGCGGGTGGCAGAGCGGGATCAGCGACGGGGTCTGCTTCGCTCCCATGATCCCGGCCAGCCGCGCGACCGCGAGCGTGTCGCCCTTGGGGACGCCGACCCCGCGGAGCAGCTCGACGACCTCTGCGGACACGAGCACGCGTCCGGAGGCCGACGCCGTGCGCGCGGTGACGTCCTTGGCCGATACGTCGACCATCCGGGCGGCCCCGGCCTCGTCCACGTGGGTGAGCCGACCTTCTTCTGCCATCGGAACTCCTGACTCAGAACTCGTCGTCGAGGCGCAGCACCTGCACCTGTTCGCCCGCGGCCAGCGACGTGACGTCCTCCGGCACCACGATCAACGCGTTGGCCGACGCCAGGTCACCGATCAGGTGCGACCCGTGCCCCCCGACCGGGGAGACGTACGGCCCGCCGTTGTCGCGCCCGTACTCGGCCCGCACGAACTGGCGGCGCTGCTCCGGGGACGAGACGCCGTGCGTGAGGCGGGCCGTGACGGCCGGGCGGGAGTACGGCGCCATGCCCATCATCTTGCGGATCGCCGGCAGCACGAACGTCTCGAAGGAGATGTACGACGACACCGGGTTGCCGGGCAGCGTGAAGATCGGGGTCCGGTCCTCGCCGACCAGCCCGAAGCCCTGGGGCTTGCCGGGCTGCATGGCCACGCCGCCGAACCAGATGCCCTCCGGCGCCAGCGCCTCCTTGACCACGTCGAAGTCGCCCTGCGAGACACCCCCGCTCGTCACGACGAGGTCGGCGCGCACCAGCTGGTCGTGCAGCGCGTCGAGGAAGGCCCGCGGCTCGTCGGGCACGATCCCGACCCGGTAGGCGATCGCGCCCGCGCGCCGTGCGGCCGCGGCCAGCAGGAACGAGTTGCCGTCGTAGATCGAGTCGTGGCCCAGGGGGGTGCCGGGCTCGCGGAGCTCGGAGCCGGTCGAGAGGATCACGACCCGCGGCCGCGGCCGGGAGCGAACGGCGGCCCGGCCGATCGCGGCGAGCAGCCCGAGGTGGCGCGGCCCGAGCACGGTGCCGTGCTCGACGAGCAGGTCGCCCACGGCGACGTCCTCGCCCGCGCGCCGGACGTGCTGGCCCTCGGTGGGGGCGCGAGAGATGCGCACCTGGGCCACGCCGCGGTCGGTCCACTCGTAGGGCACGACCGAGTCTGCGCCGGCCGGGAGCGGCGCGCCAGTCATGATCTTGACGGCCGTGCCCGGCGACATCGCCAGCAGCTGCGCCTGGCCCGCGCCGATCTCGCCCACCACCGGCAGGTGGACCGGCGAGTCCTCGCTCGCGGTGGCGACGTCGACCTGGCAGACCGCGTAGCCGTCCATCGCGGAGTTGTCGAACGACGGCAGCGAGATCGGGGCGACGACGTCCTCGGCCACCGCCAGCCCGAGGGCCTCCATCAACGGCTGGGGGAAGTCCTGGAGTGGCGTGATCGCCGCGAGGATGCGCTCGAGGTGGGCCTCGACTGACGTCAGCTCGTCAGCCATCCGCGGGCCCGGAGGACAGCACGGTGCCCGGCTCGACGCGCTGGGCCGAGGTCGCGTCGAGCTCCACGTCGCCGACCACCTGCACGCCGGGCCCGAAGGTCCAGTCGCCCTCGACCTTCAGCGACGTGGCCTTCTTCATCGACGGGGCGCCCTCGGGGAAGCGCTTGTCGAAGTCGCCGACAAGCTTGTAGAAGTCGCCGTCCAGGTCGACGTACGGCAGCTCGACCGAGGCCTGGTCGAGCACGAAGTCGGACTGGATGTCGTAGACGTCGGAGCGCAGCACCAGCAGGTCGTTGGTCGTCTTCACGGGCACGAACCGGTCGCGGCCGACCTCGATGAGCCGCGAACCCTCGAAGATCTCGATCGCGGCGCCCATGGCGGTCTCGACCTGGACGACCTTCGGCGTGGTGCGGTCGGCGGGGTCGAGGTTCTTGACGTTGCGGATCAGCGGCAGGCCGAGGATGCCCTGGCGGACCTCGAGGGCCTGCTTCATCGCGGCCAGGTCGAACCAGAGGTTGTTGGTCGAGCAGAAACGGTGCCGGTCGAGGTCGGCGAGGGCCTCGAGATCCGCGTCGAGGGTCTGGGCGGTCTCCCGGAGCACCAGACGGCCGTCGCTCTTGCGGCGGGCGAAGTGACCGCCCTTCTTGTCGGACGGCGTGCGGCGCACGGCCTCGATCGCGAACGGCGCACCCGACTGCGCGAACCAGCCCGCGACCCGCGCGTCGGGCACGGCACCCAGGTTGTCGGAGTTCGAGACGAAGACCCGCTCGTAGCCGGCCTCGATCAGCCGGTCCAGCAGGCCGGTGCCACGCAGCGCGGTGTAGAGGTCGCCGTGCCCGGGCGGGCACCACTCGAGGTCGGGGTCCTTGGGCCAGCTGACCGGCGAGAGGTCCTTCTCGAGGAGCTTGGGCACCTTGTTCTGCAGGAACTCGAGCGGCAGCCCCTCGACCGGGAGGTCCTCGTAGCGGGCCAGGGCGGCCATCGTGTCGCCGGACGTGCGGAAGCTGTTCATGAAGATCAGCGGCAGGGTGGCGTCGTACTCCTTGCGGAGGTGGAGCACCTGCCGCGCGATGATGTCGAGGAACGACAGCCCCCGGCGCACGCAGAGCAGCGACTTGGCGCGGTCCATGCCCATCGAGGTGCCGAGGCCGCCGTTGAGCTTGATGACGACGGTCGTCCGGATCGCCGCCGCGGCGTCGTCGTCGCTCACCTCGACGTCGGTCAGCGCCTCGATGTCCACCGGCTCGATCGACGACTCCGGGATCATGCCGGTCTCGCCGTGCTCGAGCAGCCGGAAGTAGTGCGCGAAGGTCTCGATGGCGACCTCGTCCACCCCCGCGTCGAGCATCTTGTCGCGCGCTCTGTTCAATCCTGCACTACCCATGAACCCGATCGTAGGCTTGTGGGGTGCCTCCGTCGCAAATGCCTCGACAACCGGACGCCGGGCGACCCGGCGCGGGGGCCTCCGCAGCCAAGCTCGCGCTGCGCGACCAGCTGCTCACCACGCGGCACCGGCGCTCGGTCGCGGAGATCGGCGAGGCGGCCCGGGCGATCGCCGCACACCTGCTCACCGCGCCCGAGGTACGCCGGGCGGCCACCGTCGCGGCGTACGTCTCCCTGGGCGGAGAGCCCGGCACCGGCGCGCTCCTCGACGCCCTGGCCGAGGCGGGGAAGCGGGTGATCCTGCCGGTGCTGCTGCCCGACGGCGACCTCGACTGGGGCACCTGGCGGGGCGACGCCGCGCTGCGCCCGGCCCGTCGCGGGCTGCTCGAGCCCGACGGGCCGAGGCTGGGCGTCGACGCGGTGGCGACCGCGGACGCCGTGCTGGTCCCCGGCCTGGCGGTGTCGGACGACGGCCTGCGGATGGGCCGCGGCGGCGGCTCCTACGACCGGGCGCTGGCCCGGGTCCCCGTCGGGACGTTCACCTGCGTGCTGCTCTACGACGACGAGGTCGGGCTCGACGTCCCCGCCGAGGTGCATGACCGGCGGGTCACCGCCGTCGCGACCCCGAGCGGGGTCACCCGCCTTCCGGCGTGAGGGTCAGCGTGTCCTCGCCCGCGGCCTCGACCGCGGATGGGGTGAAGGCCCACGGGAGGGTCTCGCCCTTCGCCCAGAGGTCGGTCTGGTCGGTGTAGTGGCCGGAGAACGGGTGCCCCGAGACCCCGGTCAGGTTGATCCACCGGGACTCGTCGAGGTCACCGAGCGACACCACCATCCGCATCGACGGCGCGGTGGTGACGTCGTAGCCCTCGGCGGCGTCCCAGCCGGTCGCGTCGACGGCCGAGCTGCCGCCGCCGAGCTCCCAGGTGCCGCGGTTGACGAGCCACTCGACCGGCCCGATGCCGGACTCCCCCAGCGTCTGGCTGCGCAGGTCCAGCTGGTGGAGGTGTCCCCAGGTCCAGTCCTTCGAGTCGAGGGCCTGGCGCTTGGTCATCTCGTCGCGGGCCTCGGTCATCGCCGCGGTCAGGATGTCGTCGCGGGTCTCGACGACGTCGTCGGTGGTGGCGTCGTCCCACCAGGGGTCGGCGGGCCGGCGCAGCAGCCCCTCCATAACCCCGAACCAGCGCTGGCCGCCGTCGGGCCAGAGGTCCTCGGGCAGGTCGTCGTGGAAGGTCTTCTCGAGCACGGTGCGCCACACGACGTTGTAGTAGGCGGCGGCCCCGCTGTCCGCGGACTGGTCGAAGTCCCAGTCCCGCAGCAGAGCCTGGCCGGCGGAGTAGTAGCCGTGCGGCAGGTCGATGTCGAGGAGGTACGGCGTGAGCGTCGGCCCCATCGGGTTCCGGTCGTCGAGCTGGAGGTCGAGCATCTCGTCGACGGAGAGCTCGCCCTCCCGGGTGAGCAAGTCGCGGATCCGCTGCGAGCGGTAGCCGCGATCCCAGTCGTCGGTGAGGTGGTAGGGGTAGTCGGGTCCCACGACGGCCTGGTTGGCGGTGACGATGAACCCCTCGTCCGGGTCGAGCAGGTTGGGCAGCCCGTCGAACGGCACGTGCTCGCCGGTCCAGTCGTTCTCGGGTCGCCAGCCGGCGGCCGGCATCAGCCCGTCGTTGCCGGACTTCCGGATCGGGATCCGCCCCGGCGCCTGGTAGCCGATGTGGCCCTCGCGGTCGGCGTACACGAGGTTCTGCGCGGGCACCGAGAACGCCGAGGCGGCCGCCCGGAACGAGCTCCAGTCGGTCGCGGTGTCGAGCTCGAGGATCGCGTCGGCCGTCGGCGCCGGCTGGAGCGCGGTCCACTGGAGGGCGACGGCGTAGCCCCGCCCGGCACCCGCGGCGACGCCGTCGACCGGCGCCTGCTCGCCGACGGCGGCGAGCTGCTCGGAGACGTCGGACAGCAGCGGGCCGTGCCGGGTCGAGCGCACCCTCAGCGTCACGTCCTCACCGCCGTGCACCTTGATCGTCTCGGTGCGGATCTTCAGCGGCCGCACCTTCCCGTCGTAGCGCCAGCGGTCGTCGCCGACGGTCTTCTCCAGGTAGAGGTCGCTGACGTCCGGGCCGAGGTTGGTGAACCCCCACGCGATGTCGGCGTTGTGCCCGATCACCACGCCCGGCACCCCGGAGAACGTGAAGCCGGCGACGTCGAGCGGGCAGGCCTCCGAGACGGTGTTGCAGTGCAGCCCCATCTGCATCCAGACCCCGGGGAGGGTGACGGCGAGGTGCGGGTCGTTGGCGAGCAGCGGCTCCCCCGTCGCCGAGTGGTCGCCGTCGACGACCCAGCTGTTGCTGCCGATGCCGTCACCGTGCCCGAAGAGTGCGGGCATCCGCGCCAGCCCGTCGCCCAGGCGGGCGAGCGTCCGCCGCTGGCCCGCGGTGTACGCCGGCCGCTGCGGGTTGCGGGTGCCGCCGCCCGTCGCGTCCTGCTCGAAGACGCCGTCGACCACGGCGCCCTGGTCGACGATCGGGTCGTGCTCGGCGAAGGGGTACGCCGGGTAGAGCTCGGCCACCTCGTCGGCGGTGTGCCCGGCGAGGGCCAGGACCCGGTTGATCTCGTCGTCCATGTTGCCGCGCAGGTCCCAGGCCATCGCCTTGAGCCAGGCCAGCGAGTCGACCGCGGTCCAGTCCTCCGGGTGGTAGCCGAGGCCGCCGGCGTTGAGCACGGTGTACTCGACGGCGATCTGGCTCGGTGAGTGCGTGTGGAGGTAGGCGTTGACGCCGTCGGCGTAGGCGTCGAGGGCGGCCCGGGTCTGCGGCTTGATCAGCGCCAGCTCCTGCTCGGCGACCCGGCGCCAGCCCATCGTGCGGACGTACTCGTCGCTCTCCAGGGCGTCCTTGCCGAACATCTCGGCGAGCCGGCCCGCGGTCGCGTGGCGGCGCACGTCCATCTCGAAGAACCGCTCCTGGGCGTGGACGTAGCCCTGCGCGCGCATCAGGTCGTCGACGGAGTCGCCGTACAGCTGCGGGATGCCGTGGTCGTCGCGCACCACCCGCACGTCGCCCTCGAGGCCGGGGAGCACGAGCTGACCCGTGGTCTGGGGGAACGGGCGGCGCACCAGGACCACGCCGGTGACCAGGCTCGCGACCAGAACGAGCACCACGCCGGCGGCGACGTACGTCGTCACGCGCACGGCACGCGGCCACGACAGGAAGACCTGCCACCAGCCGGGCCCGTCGGGCTCGGTGGTCGGACCGGGGGTGCTCGGGCGGTGGGCCGCGGACTGGTCGGTCATGGTGTTGTCATTGTGCCGTACCATTGGCAGTCACCCGGGGCGAGTGCCAACCCCTCGCCGCGGCGCTCTGCCCGTGACTCGATCGAGGACCTTGACCCGTGCCGACCTACCAGTACGCCTGCACCGAGTGTGACCACACCTTCGAGCAGTTCCAGAGCTTCTCCGACGACGCCCTGACCGAGTGCCCCGCGTGCGGCGGCCGGCTCCGCAAGGTGTTCAACGCCGTCGGCGTCGTCTTCAAGGGCTCCGGCTTCTACCGCACCGACAGCCGCGCGGGCTCCTCCTCGACGGTCCCGGCCGGCTCCTCGGACGGCGGCTCGTCCTCGTCGGACAAGCCGTCGGGCAAGTCCGCCGACACGGCGCCCGCGAAGACCGAGGCCAAGCCCGCGGCCGCCTCGACGTCGACGTCTGCCAAGGACTGACACCGCGGCCTGTGGATGACCGATCCACGGGCCGCCGGGAGCTCCTACCGTCGAGGGCATGTCCTCGACGCGTGACCGGCTGACCCGCCTGCTCCGACCCGTACGACGTGCCGTGCTGCGGCGCCGCCGGCCGCTGGCCGCGCTGCT
>JAOPXF010000494.1 GCA_025965295.1 Nocardioides sp. | reverse complement strand
GTTTCGGCTTCATTGCGCAGGAGGACGGCGGCGACGACGTCTTCGTGCACTACTCGGCGATTCAGACCCAGGGCTACAAGTCCCTGGACGAGAACCAGAAGGTCGAGTTCGACGTCACGCAGGGCCCGAAGGGTCCTCAGGCGGAGAACGTCCACGCGGTCTGACCGCGTAAGGAGACCGTCCGGACAGCACCTGTCCGCCTGGACTTCAGCGAGGCCCCACCCATCTGGGTGGGGCCTCGTGTCCCGTCTGGGGGGTGTGTCACCACCCACACGGGTCAGATTTGATCCCCGGGGTTTGATCCCGACAGGGGTCGGGCACGCTTGAGAGCAGGACAGTCCACACGGGGTGAGAAGCGAGGAGCACCAGGTGCACGACCAGTTCGACGTCACCCTCGAGGACTCCGACCTCCTCGGCGAGGTGGAGCTCACCACCAACCTCATCATCGCCGCCAGTGAGGCGGACGAACACCTCTCCGACGACCAGATCGACCAGATCCTGGGCGTCGTCCCCCAGCCCCGGCAGGCGGGCTGACCGCAAGGCGGGCCACCCCTGGCCGCCATTGAGCCGCATACCCCATGGGGGTATGGTTGAGCCATGGACGAGCACGAGTACGGCTACATCCACCGCAAGGACGACTACCTCAAGCGGTTGCGCCGCATCGAGGGCCAGGCCCGCGGGATCCAGCGGATGGTCGACGAGGAGAAGTACTGCATCGACATCCTCACCCAGATCTCCGCGATGACGAAGGCCCTGCACGCCGTCTCCATCGGCCTGCTGGAGGAGCACATGAACCACTGCGTCGTCGACGCCGCCCGGGCCGGCGACGACGAGGCGCGCGAGAAGGTCAGCGAGGCCGTCGACGCGATCGCCCGGCTGGTGCGCTCATGAGCCTGGACGCCACCTTCCGGGTCGTCGGGATGACCTGCGCGCACTGCGTCGCCTCGGTCACCGAGGAGATCGCCGAGATCGACGGCGTCCAGGGCGTCGAGGTCGTCCTCGAGTCCGGCGCCGTCACCGTCACCAGCACCACCCCCCTCGAGCGCGCGGTCGTCGAGGCCGCCGTGACCGAGGCGGGGTACGCCCTGGCGTGAGCGCCCCCATGACCACGCCGTCGAGCGTCGACGTCCAGCTGGCGATCACCGGGATGACCTGTGCGTCCTGCGCCACCCGGATCGAGCGGAAGCTCAACAGGCTCGACGGCGTGAGCGCGACGGTCAACTACGCGACCGAGCGGGCGAAGGTCACCTACCTCCCCCCGGTCCGGGCGGACGACCTGCTGGCCACCGTCGCGGCCGCCGGGTACGGCGCATCCCTCGACCGCCCGGACCCCGAGGACGCCGCCGACGACCTGCTCCCGCGCCTCGTCGTGGCCGCCGTCCTCAGCCTCCCCGTCCTCGTGCTGGGCATGGTGCCCGCCCTCCACTTCGACGGGTGGGGCTGGCTCTCCCTGGCGCTCGCCACCCCCGTGGTGCTCTGGTCCGGGTGGCCCTTCCACCGGGCGGCCGCCGTGAACGCCCGGCACGGCGCCACCACGATGGACACCCTGGTGTCCCTCGGCGTCGGGGCGGCCTACGCGTGGTCCGTGGTCGCGCTGGTCGTGGGTGGTCACCTCTACCTGGAGGCCGCGGCGGTCGTCACCACGTTCCTGCTCGCCGGGCGCTGGCTCGAGAACCGCTCCAAGCGGCGGGCCGGCGCGGCGCTGCGGGCCCTGCTCTCCCTCGGGGCCAAGCAGGTGGCGCTCCTGACCGACGGCGTCGAGGAGCTCGTCCCGGCCGAGCGGGTCGCGGTCGGCGACCTGTTCGTGGTCCGGCCCGGCGAGAAGGTCGCCACCGACGGCGTCGTCGAGCGCGGCACGTCGGCCGTCGACGCCTCGATGCTCACCGGTGAGCCGGTCCCCGTCGAGGTGGGGCCGGGTGACCCGGTGAGCGGCGCGACGGTCAACGCGGGCGGGCGGCTCGTCGTACGCGCCACCCGGGTCGGCGCCGACACGCAGCTGGCCCGGATGGCCCGTCTCGTCGAGGACGCGCAGAACGGCAAGGCCGAGGTCCAGCGTCTCGCCGACCGGGTCTCCGCCGTCTTCGTGCCGGTCGTCATCGGGATCGCCCTGGTGACCCTGGCCGCCTGGCTGCTCGCCGGCGGGGGCGCGACCGCCGCCTTCACGGCGGCCGTCTCCGTGCTCATCATCGCCTGTCCCTGCGCCCTCGGCCTGGCGACGCCGACCGCGCTCATGGTCGGCACCGGCCGTGGTGCCCAGCTCGGGATCCTGATCAAGGGCCCCGAGGTCCTCGAGTCGACCCGTCGGGTCGACACCGTCGTGCTCGACAAGACCGGCACGGTCACGACCGGCCGGATGTCGCTGGTCGGCGTGGTCGTCGCCGCGGGCGAGTCCCACGACGACGTACGCCGGGTGGCCGCCGCGCTCGAGGCCGCGTCCGAGCACCCCATCGCCCGGGCGGTCGCGGCTGGGTCGGAGGGGCCGCTCCCGGAGGTGGCGGGGTTCGCCAACCTCGAGGGGCTGGGTGTCGAGGGGCAGGTCGAGGGCCGCGCCGTGCTCGTCGGGCGGCCGCGGCTGCTGACCGAGCGCGGGCAGGTCGTCCCCGACGCGCTGCTCGCCGCCGTCGACGCCGCCGAGGCGGAGGGCCGGACCGCGGTCGGGGTGGCCTGGGACGGCCGCGCTCGCGGCGTCCTGGTCGTGTCCGACGCCCTCAAGCCGACGTCGGCGGAGGGGGTCCGGCGGCTCCGGGGCCTCGGCCTGACCCCCGTCCTGCTCACCGGCGACAACGAGCGGTCCGCCCGCACGGTCGCCGCCGAGCTGGGCATCGACGAGGTGGTCGCCGAGGTGCTGCCGGCCGAGAAGGTCGACGTGGTCAAGAGGCTCCAGGCGCAGGGTCGCGTCGTGGCCATGGTGGGCGACGGCGTCAACGACGCCGCGGCCCTCGCCCAGGCCGACCTGGGCCTGGCCATGGGCACGGGTACGGACGTCGCGATCGAGGCGAGCGACCTGACACTGGTGCGTGGCGACCTGCTGGTCGCGGCCGACGCGGTGCGCCTGGCCCGACGTACGCTCACGACGATCAGGGGCAACCTCTTCTGGGCGTTCGCCTACAACGTGGCTGCGCTCCCGCTGGCGGCCGCGGGCCTGCTGAGCCCCATGGTCGCGGGCGCCGCGATGGCGTTCTCGTCGGTGTTCGTGGTGTCCAACAG
>JAOPXF010000486.1 GCA_025965295.1 Nocardioides sp. | reverse complement strand
AGGCGGTAGCGGACCTTGAACCGGCGGCCGTTGGTGGTCTCGACGGGCTTGATCTCGCGCATGGAGCGGCTCCTGGCGTTGCGGCTGGGTACCGGGAGGGTACGAGCGGCCACCGACAACGGGGCGGGAGTGCGTCTGACCTGCGAGGGGTCGTGGAGCGGATGACGAGACTCGAACTCGCGACATCGACCTTGGGAAGGTCGCGCTCTACCAACTGAGCTACGTCCGCATGCCGGTGGGACCGGCGAGGGGATGCTACCTCAGGCGGGCGGGGGTCCGATCCGGGTGGGGCCGGGATAGCGCGGGCTGACGGTGTCGCCCGAGGAGCGGCCGGTCAGGCGGCGGTGCACCCAGGGCGCTGCGAACGTCCGGGCCCAGTCGGCGTGCTCGCGGGTCTGGGCCACCCGGGACCGGGGCACGTCCTCGACCAGCGGCAGCGGAGCGAGCGAGTGCGGGACCCCCAGGAGGTCGAGCACCTCCACAGCCATCCGCTGGTGGCCGGCAGGCCCCATGTGCATCCGGTCGGTGTCCCAGAGCCGCCAGTCGCGGTACTCGCGGAGCCGCCAGTAGTCCACGATCGTCGCGCCGTGGCGGTCGGCGGCCTCGCGGACCAGCTCGTTGTACAGCGCGAACCGGCCGCGCATCGGGCGGTAGATCGCGGAGCCGCCGGGGTCGAAGGCGGTCCAGACCAGCAGCCGGGCGCCGGTCGCGGCCAGCCGGGCCAGGCCGGCGTCGTACGCCTCGACCAGCGTGTCGAGATCCACGCGCGGACGCAGGATGTCGTTGGCTCCGGCGTACACGGTGACGAGGTCGGGGGAGAGTGCGAGGGCCGGCTCGAGCTGCTCTTCGAGTACGCCGAGCAGCTTGCGGCCACGGATCGCCAGGTTGGCGTAGGTGAAGTCGGGCTCCTGGGTGGCGAGCACCTCCGCCACCCGGTCCGCCCAGCCCCGGAGCCCGTTGGGGCGCGACGCGTCGGGGTCGCCGACGCCCTCGGTGAACGAATCGCCCAGGGCGACGTAGCGGTGGAACGTCATCTGGCCAGCGTAAGCACGGGCGGTAGGTTGACCGCGTGCTCCTCTCTGACCGCGACATCCTGGCCGAGATCGACCGGGGCCGGATCGCCCTCGAGCCGTGGGACCCCACGATGCTCCAGCCGTCCTCGATCGACGTCCGGCTGGACCGTTTCTTCCGGGTCTTCGAGAACCACAGGTATCCCCACATCGACCCGGCCGAGGACCAGTCCGAGCTGACCCGCCAGGTGGAGCCGGAGGGTGACGAGCCGTTCATCCTGCACCCGGGAGAGTTCGTGCTCGGGTCGACGTACGAGGTGGTGAGCCTGCCCGACGACATCGCCGCGCGCGTGGAGGGCAAGTCGTCGCTGGGCCGTCTCGGCCTGCTCACCCACGCGACCGCGGGATTCGTCGACCCGGGTTTCTCCGGGCACGTGACCCTCGAGCTGGCCAATGTCGCGACCCTGCCGATCAAGCTCTACCCGGGCATGAAGATCGGGCAGTTCTGCTTCTTCCGGCTCACCTCGCCGTCGGAGCACCCGTACGGCTCCGAGAAGTACGGCTCCCGCTACCAGGGCCAGCGCGGACCGACGCCGTCGCGCTCGTTCCAGAACTTCCACCGCACCCAGATCTGAGTCGGCGCCCGCGGAGGCCGCCCATGAAGTAAGGTCAACCTAACTTAGGCTTACCTCACTTGAAGGGCTCCGATGACCGCGATCACCACCTCCTCGCTGCCGATGGTCCTCGACGTGGTCGAGGCCGTCCGCGTGGAGCGGCTCAGCGCCAGCTACGTGCGCGTCGAGCTCGGCGGGCCGGCGCTCGCCGACTTCGGCGTCGACGGCGACCTGCTCGACCAGCGGATCAAGCTCGTGTTCCCGCACGGGGGCGGCCCGCTGCCGTCGTGCGAGGGCGCCGACGAGTCGTGGTTCAGCACCTGGCAGGCGCGGCCCGTCGAGGAGCGCGGCCACATGCGCACCTACACCGTGCGCGAGCTGCGCGGGTCGGGTGCCGGCACCCGGCTGGTCGTGGACTTCGTGCTGCACGAGGACGGCGGGCACGCCGGCCCCGGGTCGTCGTGGGCAGCCGGCGCGGTCGCCGGGGACCGGCTCGTGCTGATCGGCCCGCGCCGCGGCCACGACTACGGCGGCATCGAGTTCGCGCCCGGTGCCGCCGACCGGGTCCTGCTCGCTGGCGACGAGACCGCCGTACCGGCGGCCTGTGCGGTGCTGGCCCAGCTGCCGGGGTCGGCGCGGGGCGCGGCGTTCCTGGAGGTGCCGGTGTCGGGCGACGTCCAGGACGTGCCGCACCCGGCCGGGGTGTCGCTCGTGTGGCTGCCTCGCGACGGCCGTCCGCTGGGCTCGCTCCTGCAGGCCGCCGTGCTGGCCCACCTGGGCACCGCCACGGACGTCGGGGTCGACGTGGCTGTCGACGTGGCCGGGGAGGAGGTCGACCCCGACCTGTGGGAGACGCCGACGTACTCCTCCTCGGGGGAGCCGGTCGAGGCGCCGGCGGTCTCGGTAGGCCACGGCCCTTCGACGGGCTCAGGACACCGCCTCGACGACCTGTACGCGTGGATCGCCGGGGAGTCCGCGGTCGTGACGGGTCTGCGCCGGGCGCTGGTCACCGGGCTGGGCATGGACCGGCGCCAGGTCGCCTTCATGGGCTACTGGCGCCGGGGAGTGGCCATGCGCAGCTGACCGGTCGTGTGCCCCAGGACGCGTTCCGGCGCGTCCTCGGGCACCCGACCGATCACGTCGTCAGTTGTCGATCCGGTCGGCGACCCGGCGCAGCCGCAGGGCGAACCGGTGCCGGTAGGGGACCGTCGGCAGGTGCGGCTCGGAGGCGCGCTGGACGCGGTCCGCGATCTCGTGGCGGGCCTGGGCCTCGATGGGGGTGTGGCTGGCGTTCATGGTGGTCTCCTGGTTCGTGGGCGGTACGTCGATTGGTCAGGAACTGCACGTTCTGGGTGCTGGAAGTTGCGGTTGGGGACCAAACCCCGGGCTCCGGGCCCGAGGCTCAGACCTCGGTGAGGACGATGTCCCCACTGACGGTCTTGGCGCGGACCTCGATGTGGTCGGCGCCGTCTCGGGGCTCGCCGGTGCCGGTCAGGCTGCTGTGGATCTCGCCGGACACGGTCGAGACGTCGGTCCACACCGGGATCCCGGCGGGGATACCGACCCGGATGTCGCTCGAGGCGCCCTTGGCGGTGAGGCGGCCGCGGTTGGCGGTGCCGATCACCAGGTCGCCGCTGCCGGTCGTGAGGGACACGTCGGTCTGGGCCTCGACGACCTTGAGGTCGCCGGAGCCGGTCTTGACCAGGGCCGGGCCGGTTGCGGTGCCGATCTCCACGTCACCCGAGCCGGTCGAGACGACCACGCCGGACGCCGCGTGACCGACGACGACGTCACCTGAGCCGCTCTTGATGCGCAGCTCGTCGCCGGCCTCCTCGACGCGGATGTCGCCCGAGCCGGTCTCGATGACGGCCGGCCCGCTGAAGGTGTCGGACTGGACGTCTCCGGAGCCGCTCTTCACCTTGGCCGAGGCCACCCGGCCCTCGACGAGGATGTCGGCGCTGGCGGTCTTGATCGCGAGGTCGCTGTCGGTCGGCACCGTGACCCGGACGTCGAGGCGCGAGTCGCCGCTGAGGAAGCCGGTGCGCATCTTGGGGGCCACGACGCTCACCTGGGAGCCGGACTGGTCGACGTGCACCTCGTCGGCGTCGCGGCCGGTGATCTCG
>JAOPXF010000470.1 GCA_025965295.1 Nocardioides sp. | reverse complement strand
CCGCCGACGTCGGGCGTGATCACGTCGACCTGGCCGAGGTCGAGCTCCATCTTCACGGCGACGGCGGCGCGCACGCCGGTGGAGGTCTGGGTCGAGGTCCAGACCTGGAGCCGGTTGAGGTCGGCGTCCCAGCGGGCGACCGTGCCGCGGCCCTCCATCGGCATGCAGGCGCTGCGCTCGACGGTCAGGTCCAGCTCGAGGCGGTGCGGTGCCTTCGCGATGGCGGCCGGCGCGTCGCCGACGTTCTGCTCGAGCCGGGCGCCCACGTTGCCGGGGACGTCGTCGTGCACCAGGCGGGTCGCGGCCCGGGCGGCGTCGATGCCGACGACGGGTGGCAGGACGTCGTAGGTCACCCTGATCCGGCCGACGGCGTCCTCGGCGACGTAGCGGTCGTCGGCGACCACGAACGCGATCGCCTCCCCCACGTAGTTGACCTCGTCCTTCGCCAGGGCGTACTGGGTGCGGCCGTGGGTGAGCGCGGGGTGCGGGATCAGCAGCGGCAACGGGTCGGCCATCGGTCCGCTGAGGTCGTCGTAGGTCCACACGGCGTGCACGCCGTCGACGTCGAGGACCTCGTCGACGTCGATGTCGACGATCCGGGCGTGGGCGTGCGGCGAGCGGAGCACGGCGGCATGCAGCATCGACCCCCTGGATGACACAGCGTTCTCGACGCCCACGTCGTCGACGTAGCGGCCCAGCCCGCGCAGGAAACGCTGGTCCTCGGTCCGCTGGACGCGGGCGCCCATCAGCTTGGTCGTCATGAGGTTGCCTCTCCCGTCACCGGGTTTCGAGACGGGCGCTGCGCGCCCTCCTCAACCAGCACCGCGGCCCGCTCCACGGCCTTGACGATGTTCTGGTAGCCGGTGCAGCGGCACAGGTTGCCGGCGATCATGTCGCGGGCCTCCTCGTGCGTGGGCGCGGGGTTGTCGCGGAGCCCGGCGGTGATCGTCGTGAGGAACCCCGGCGTGCAGAAACCGCACTGGAGTCCGTGGCACTCGGCGAAGGCCTGCTGCACGTGGCCGAGCGAGCCGTCGGGGTTGGTGAGCCCCTCGACCGTGGTGATCTCGGTGCCGACGGCCGAGACCGCGAACATCAGGCACGAGCGCATCGGCCGGCCGTCGACGAGGATCGTGCAGGCGCCGCAGACGCCGTGCTCGCAGCCGACGTGGGTGCCGGTCAGGCCCAGTTCGTGGCGCAGCGCGTCTGAGAGCAGCCGCCGCGCCGGCACCCGGACCTCGTGGGTGCTGCCGTTGACGCTCAACCGGACGTCGTGGAGCTCCTCGCTCACCGTTCCCCCTCGTGGGTCGAGCCCGCCGTGCCGGCCATGTCGTACGCCGCCCGCACGACGCGGGCGGTCAGCACCCGGACCAGCTGGGCGCGGTAGGCGGCGGTGGCGTGGATGTCACCGGCCGGCTCGAGCCGGTCGAGCGCCGCCTCCCCCATCTCGTCGAGGGGCACGCCGCTCAGGTCGACCACCGTCGGGACGTCGCTGACAGAGAGGTAGCCGACCCGCACGGAGTCACCGTCGACCAGGGCCGCGGCGCCGACCAGGGCGTAGTCGCCGTGCCGCCGGGCGATCTCGTCGAAGGCCACCCCCGCCCCCGGGGGGAGGGCGGGGAAGAACGCCTCGACCGCGATCTCGTCGTGGCGCAGCGACGACTCGAGCGGACCGAGGAACAGGTCGTTGGCCGCGATCGTGCGGCGGCCGGCCGTCGACTCGACGTCGACGGATCCCCCGAGCAGGGTGAGCACGACCGGCATCTCGGCGGCGGCGTCGGCATGCACGATCGAGCCGACGGTGGTGCCGCGGTTGCGGATCGTCGCGTGGGCGACGTGGCCCAGCGCCATTGCGAGCAGCGGCTGCACGCGACGCGCCTCCTGGTGGGCCAGGACGTCGGCATGCCGGGCGAGCGCACCCACCCGGACGCCGTCGCCGGTCACCGTGACGGTGTCCAGGCCCGGCAGCCCGTTGATGTCGACGAGCAGCGCGGGAGCCGCGAGGCGCATCGACAGCAGCGGGACCAGGCTCTGGCCACCGGCCAGCACCTTGGCGTTCGCCTCGCCGGCCAGGGCCGCGAGTGCTTCCGGGAGCGACCCGGGCCGGCGATAGGCGAACGGTGCTGGTTTCACGGTTTCCTGTTCTGGGGTGGGTCAGTGCTTGTGCGGGCCGGCGTCGCCGTGCTGCAGGTGCGGCGGCGCGTGGTCCTCGGCGTGGGCGCCCTCGACGCCGACGGCGAGCATGGTGCCGTCGTCGCCCCTCGGCCCGACCAGGCGGGCGAGGTGGTAGCCCGCGACGACCACGATCGTGCCCAGCGCGATGCCGCCGAGCTGGAAGTCATCGGTGATCTTGAAGAACGCCGTCGGGTCACCCGCGTCGAGGCCGATGCCCAGGATCAGTCCGGCCGCGATCGGCACCAGGTTGACCGGGTTGGCGAAGCTGACGCCGTTCTCGATCCAGATCTTCGCGCCGAGCAGGCCGATCATGCCGTAGAGCACGATCGTGATGCCCGCGAGGACACCATGCGGGGTGGCCTCGACGATCGCGCCGAACTTCGGCACGAAGCCGAGCAGGATCGCGACGATCGCGGCCACGAAGTAGGCCGCCGTGGAGTAGACCCGGGTGGCGGCCATGACGCCGATGTTCTCGGCGTACGTCGTGGTGGGCGAGCCGCCCACCGAGGTGGCGATCACGGTGCCGACACCGTCGGCGGCGATCGCCCGGCCCATGACCGGGTCCAGGTCGCGACCGGTCATGCCGCTCACGGCCTTGACGTGGCCCATGTTCTCGGCGACCAGCGCGATGACGGCGGGCATCGCCAGCAGCGCGAAGGTCAGGGAGAAGCTCGGCAGGTGCCAGCCGACCTGCGCCATGTTGCCCAGGTCGTTCTGGTTGCCGACCAGGCCCTCGACCGTGTGCCGCGGGAACCCGATCCAGTCCGCGGCGTCGACGTTGGCCCAGCTGACCCGGTCGCCCTCGACGCCGCCCACGCCGATCGCGTCGAAGACCCAGGACAGCAGGTAGCCGAAGATCAGGCCGAGGAAGATCGCGATCCGGCCGAAGAAGCCGCGCAGGCCGACGGCCATCACGATCACCGCGGTCATGGTGATGATCGCGACCCAGGGGTCGGAGGGCATGTAGGTCTTCGTCGCCACGGGGGCCAGGTTGAACCCGATCAGCATGACCACGGCGCCGGTGACGATCGGCGGCAGCACCGCGTTGACCGCACCCGCTCCGGCGAAGTGGATGACCACGCCGACGAGCGCCAGGACCACACCGGCCACGAGGATCGCACCGGTGACGTCCGCAGGACCGCCGGGGCCGCCGCTGCCGGAGTAGGTGTA
>JAOPXF010000465.1 GCA_025965295.1 Nocardioides sp. | reverse complement strand
CCCTGACCCAGCTGCACGCCGGCCCGATCGTGATGTGGGCGCTGTCGCGCACCTTCGGCAGCCTGCGCACGTTGCTGCCGATGACGACCCGCGCGCTGCCCCTGCTGCTGCTCTTCATCACGTTCCTCTTCATCAACACCGAGGTGTGGCAGGTCGGCTCCAACCTGAGCGTCGGCGCGCTCTGGCTGACCGTGCTGCTGTTCGTCCTGCTCGCCTTCGCGTTCCTCGTCGTACGGCTGCCCGAGGAGGTGGACCGGACCGACGACGACGTCGACGACGCCATGATCCTCGGCGCCTGCCGGGGCACGCCACTGGAGTCCGCGGCCGAGGCGCTGGTGGCCGACCCGGAGGCCGACCCGGCCGCGCACGCGGAGGTCACGGGCTTCGAGCGCTGGAACCTCGTGATCGTGCTGATGATCGTGCAGGCCGTGCAGGTGCTGCTCGTGACGCTGTCGGTGTTCGTCTTCCTGATGGTCTTCGGCGCGCTGATCATGACGGGCCCGGTGATGGACTCCTGGCTCGGGCACGACACCACCAGCGTCCCCGGCCTGTCGGGCTTCTCGGTCGAGCTGCTCCAGGTCGCGACCTTCCTGTCCGCGTTCTCCGGGCTGTACCTCACGGTCTCCACCGTCACCGACGAGACCTACCGGGAGCAGTTCTTCGGCAGCGTCATGCACGAGATGGAGCGCGCCGTCGGCATGCGCGCGGTCTACCTCACCCTCCGAGCACGCTGACCCGCCCCGCGTCTCTTCGGTTGTCGAGCTTGTCGAGACACGGGCGGGTCAGCGCGAAGTTTCGGGCGGGTCACGTCAGGCGTCGAGGTCCTGGACGATGAGGGCGGCGATCGCGTCGACCGCCGCCTGGTCGTCTCCGGAGACCTCGACGGTGTCGCCGTTGCCGGCACCGAGAGTCATGATCATCAGGGCCGAGCTGGCGTCGACGCCCTCGTCGCCGGGGATGGCGATGAGGACCTCCGAGCCGAGGTCCGCTGCCGCCTCGGAGATGATCGCGGCGGGGCGGGCGTGCAGGCCGACGGCGGAGCCGACGACGACGGTCTTGGTGGGCATGGTGCTCCTTGGGTTGGTGGAGGTGGACGGGCGGGTCAGGCGACGGTCGCGACCTCGGCGTCGCTGGTGCCGAGCGACTTCAGGGCCACGACGCTCGCCGTGGCGACGAGCACCCCCGCGACGAGGGCGATCAGGAAGCCGAGGACGTTGCCGACCGCGAAGAGCACGAAGATCCCCCCGTGCGGTGCGCGGAGCGTCACGTCGAGCCCCTCGGCCAAGGCACCTGTGACGGCACTGCCCAGCATGATGGACGGGATCACCCGCAGCGGGTCGGCTGCCGCGAACGGGATCGCGCCCTCGGTGATGAACGACGCCCCCAGCAGCCAGGCGGCCTTGCCGTTCTCCTTCTCGGCCGGGGTGAAGAGCCCGGGGCGGACCACAGTGGCCAGCGCGAGGGCCAACGGCGGCACCATGCCCGCGAGCATGACCGCAGCCATGATCTTGAGCTGGGGCGCGTCGCCGGTGGCGGTCGCGGCCGCGGTCAGGCCGGTCGTCGCGAACAGGTAGGCCGTCTTGTTGAGGGGACCACCCATGTCGAACGCCATCATCAGGCCGAGGACGACGCCGAGCAGGATCGAGGAGCCGCCGTTCATGCTGTTCAGGCCCCGTGTGAGTGCGTCGGTCAGGGCGGCCAGGGGCTTGGCGAGCACGATCATCATGACCAGACCGACCACCAGGGTGGAGACCAGCGGGATGATCACGACCGGCATCAACCCCCGCACGAACGGGGGCACCTTGCGCATGGCGAGCCAGTGCGCGACCACACCCGCGAGGACACCACCGATGATGCCGCCGATGAAGCCGGCGCCGAGGACCGAGTTCGCGAGGTAGCCCATGACGAAGCCCGGGGCGATACCGGGACGGTCGGCGATCGCGTACGCGATGTATCCGGCCAGGGCCGGGACGAGGAACGTGAACGCCGCACCGCCGATCGTGAGGAGCAGGGCCGCGAGATAGGTGAGCAGGGCGCCGTGGGGCAGCGTGGCGGCGCCCACCAGGTTGAAGTTCGAGGGGTCGGGCAGGTTGAAGAGGTTCGACCCGGACACGATCTGCCCGGCGACGCCGCCCTTGCCGTCCTCGGTGCCGAGGGCGATCTCGTAGCCGCCCAGCAGGAACGACAGCGCGATGAGCAGGCCGCCTGCCGCGACGAACGGGATCATGTAGGAGACACCGGTCATCAGGACCCGACGCGTGCGGGCCCCCCAGTGCTCACCCGCACCACCGCCCTCACCGGCGGTGACGCTGCCCTCGACGCGCGGCGCGTTGGGGTCGCCGGCGTAGCGCAGGGCCTCCTCGATCATCTTGTCGGCGTCGTCGATCGGGCGCTTCACGCCCGACGACACGACGGGCTTGCCCGCGAAGCGGCCGCGGTCGCGGACACCCACGTCGACCGCGAAGATCACGGCGGCCGCCTGGGCGATGGTGTCGGGGGAGAGTGGGTGCGAGCCGGCCGAGCCCTGGGTCTCGACCGAGATCTTGACGCCGGCGCGCTCCGCCGCGGCCTCGAGGGCCTCCGCGGCCATGTAGGTGTGAGCGATGCCGGTCGGGCACGCCGTGACGGCGACCAGGCTCTCGCCGCCGCCGCCGCCGCCGGCGACGGGCGCCGCCGCAGCGGCCGCCGGCGGCGCCCAGGCGCTCGTGGCGCTGCAAGACGCGGACCGTGATCCGGGCCTGCCCGATGGATCGCGAGGATCTCGGCGCGCTGTCGGCGCGCGTCACCCGCCGGCTGATCGATGCCGAGCGCCCCCTGCTGGAGGCGCACGGCCTGTCGATGTGGGCGTACATCGCCCTGTCGCACCTCGCGCGTGAGCCGGTGGGCACGCAGCTCGCGCTCGCCCAAGCGATCAACTACGACAAGACCCGCCTCATCGGCCTGCTCGACGAGCTCGAGCGCGACGGCCTGATCACCCGCAAGCCCGATCCGGCCGATCGGCGCGCCCGCACCGTCGACCTGACCGCGGCGGGAAGGCGTCGCCACGCCGCCGCGCGGGCCGACGTGCGAGCGATGGAGGACGAGTTCCTCGGCGACCTGGGTGCCGCCGAGCGTGACGGGTTCCTCCTCGCCCTCGCGCGCCTCGCCCACTTGACCCCGCCGTCGCCACGGGTCTAACGTCGATGGTCCCTCGGCGGCCGTGGCCGCACGGACCGCTATGCGGGAGGCGTCATGAAGCGACGGAGCTGGACCTGCGTGCTGGCCTTGGCGCTGATCGTCGCGGCGACGGGCCGGGCAAGCGCCGGCGCTGCGACCTGGGGCACCGACAACCAGCACCAGCTC
>JAOPXF010000323.1 GCA_025965295.1 Nocardioides sp. | reverse complement strand
CGGCCGGCCAGACCACGTATTGCGCGCCGCCCACCTTGTCCTTGCCACCGAGGTAGACGCAGTTGTCCTCGTCGAGCGCGAGCACGCCGGAGACGAGACCGGTGAAGTCCACACGGTCGCCGGGTTCCCAGTCGGACGTGGGCAGATCGACAAGAGTGCTGACCGGCGCGTCCCCTCCCGGGTACGAGGGTTCCTCGAAGCTCAGCCGGTACGACGCCACCTCACCGATGCTGCCCCGGCAGCCGGGATCGCGGATCCAGGCGCACGTGGGGAGCTGCACGGTGAGCCCGGCGCTGCCGGGCCGAGGCCGGGAGCCTGGTTCGAGGAGCCCCGGGTGGTCCGAGGTGACGTGCAGGTCGCGGGCGCAGGGCCCGGTGCGCTCGATCGAGAAGGGCAATCCCGCGACCAGCCTGATCGGGGCGAGGTCGCTGGTGGGGAACACCCGGACCGTCAGGTCACCCTGGATGATGGTGGCCGACGTGTCGGCGCAGTCCACCTGACCGGTGGGGGTATCCGTGAGCACCCCACCGCTTTGTACGAGCCCGTCGAGGAAACCCGGCAGCTGCGGTGCCGCGTAGTGCCCGTCCCCGAGATCGAGACCGAGGCAGTTCTCCAGCGGCACGGACACGGTCCAGAGCCTGCCCGCCTGGTCCTGCAGGCGCACCGTGACGGAGACCGGCGGTGGGGAGTCGATCCAGAAGCACTCCGGCTCGGCGGCCCTGGCGGCGGCGAAGGCGCTCTGGACCGCGGACACCGCGTCGTCGGACAGCGCGGCTTCGTCGGTCAGCTCGAAGGTGCGATCGACGTTCGGATCTCCCGTCGACGGGTTGGTGAAGCGGCACAGGGTGACTCGCTCGATCGGCCTGTCGACCACCTGTTCGATCGTCGGCAGCCTCCTGGAGGTGTCGACGGGCGTGGCGGGGCACGACATGGGGTCCGTTGTCCCGGGCTCGGGTCTCAACGTCGAGGTGAGGAGTGGCGGAACGACGGTGACCACGCCGAGGACGGCGACCACGGCGAGCACCACACCGGCACCGACGAACCTCGCACGTCGACGTCGGGCACGGCGACGCGAGGAGACCGCGAGCTCGGCCGGCACGCGTGCCTGCTGCGCTCTCGTGGTGAGCGTGTCGTGGAGTCGCTCTTCGAGCTCGCTGTCTGGGACGTGGTCAGACATCGGTGCTCTCCTCGAGGAAGGTCCGCAGTGTCTTCAGTGCGCGGTGGCTCTGAGAACGGGCGGTCACCTCGGCCACGCCGAGAAGCTCGGCCACCTCGGCGTACGACAAGCCCTCGTAGAAGCGCAGCACGATGACGGCGCGCTGACGCCGAGGCAGCCGTGCGCAGGCCTGCCACAGGTCGCCGTCGGCACCCTCCGGCTCGACGACGACCCGGGGGTCGGTCGTGTCGGGGGTGTCGGCGACAGGGCTCTCGCGGCGTCGGGCGCGACGCCACCAGGAGATGTGGGCATTCACGACCATGCGACGGACGTAGGCGTTCGGGTCGTCCGTGCGCACGATGCGGTCCCAGCGTGGATAGGCGCGGGAGAGCGCCTCCTGGAGGGCGTCGTCGGCCCCGGCCTGGTTGCCCACCACGAGGAGCGCGAAGCGCGCGAGTGAGTCACCGTGGGCCCCGACCCACGCCTCGAAGCCGGGGTGCGCAGTCTGGTGCGAGGCGTCGCGCGAGGTCATCCGGCTCCCGTCGGCCCAAGTGAGGATCACGTCCACGTTCCTGGGACGCGTCGGGACCATGATCCGTTGCACGCCTGTGCACCTCGATCATCCGCTCGCCCGGACGAGGCTGCGGCGGCTCCGCCACCTGACGGCCTACGGCAGGTAGTACGTCGGGTTGGGCAGCCTCAGCTGGCGGTCGGCGTGACCGGCCCCGACGCGAACGTGTGGGCCACCCGGTAGCCGAGGCGTCGGTAGATCGCGATCGCCGGCGCGTTGTCGACGTACACCCCGAGGGTGGCGACGCCCGGGCCGCGGGCGAGCGCCCGTCGCGTGAGCGCCGCGCTCAACGCGCTCCCGAGGCCGCGGCCGGCGGACCCGGGCAGCACGGTCACGCCGCGCAGGTGGCCGGTCCCGTCGGGCTGCCGGACCAGGGCGCCCACGGCGACGGTCGAGCCGGCGTCGCGGATGCCCATCCAGCACTCCACGCCCGGCGTGCCCGGCCGGGCGAACGAGCCCGGGTTGGCGGCGTCGAGGACGGCGTCGATCTCGGCCGGGTCCTCGACCTCCACGACCTCGACCGGGGGAACCGGAGCGCTCGACCGGGAGATCATCCAGTGCCACCGGTGGTGGTCGGCGTGCCGCCAGGCGGGAGGCACGGCGGCGTACGACGCGGTCTCGACGGTGAGCCGCGAGGGGCGCACCCCGGCGTCCGCGAGGTGTGCCATCAGCGGGTCGAGGTCCGTGGCCGGCCCCAGGCACGTGAAGACCGGTGCGGGCGGCGGCCCGGTGGGGCGGCCGCCGGTGCCCTCCACGACGGTGGCGGCGCGCGACACCCAGCCGCGCCGGGACCCGAGCGGGTGGTGGCGGACGAACGGGTCCCGGCTGGTCGCGAGCAGCTCGTCGACCCCCACCTCGCGCATGCGGGTCATTCTCCCCACCCACGCGGCGGGGCCGGGTCACGAGGTCCAGGTCCGCACGCCGGACGGCCCGCACAACGGCCCCGGGCCGCTCGGGGTCACCCCCGCGGCGTACGTCTGGAGCGCCTGAGCAGAATGGCGTCATGAACGAGCCCCTGGTCCTCGGCATCGAGACGTCGTGCGACGAGACCGGCGTCGGCATCGTGCGCGGCAACACCCTGCTCGCCGACGCGGTGGCGAGCAGCGTCGACGAGCACGCCCGCTTCGGCGGGGTCGTCCCGGAGGTCGCCAGCCGCGCTCACCTGGAGGCGATGGTCCCGACCATCGAGCGCGCCTGCGAGACCGCGGGGATCCGGCTGCACGACGTGGACGCGATCGCGGTCACCAACGGGCCGGGGCTGGCCGGGGCGCTGCTGGTCGGTGTCGCCGCGGCGAAGGCGCTGGCGATCGGGCTCGGCAAGCCGATCTACGGCGTCAACCACCTGGCCTCGCACGTGGCGGTCGACCAGCTCGAGCACGGCCCGCTGCCCGAGCCCTGCCTGGCGATGCTGGTCAGCGGTGGCCACTCCAGCCTGCTCCGGGTGGAGGACGTCACCCGTGGCGTCGAGCCGCTCGGCTCGACGATCGACGACGCCGCGGGTGAGGCCTTCGACAAGGTCGCCCGACTGCTGGGGCTGCCGTTCCCGGGCGGCCCGCACATCGACCGCGCGGCCCGCGAGGGCGACAGCGTGTACGTCGACTTCCCGCGCGGGCTCTCCTCGCGCCGCGACCTGGAGCGGCACCGCTTCGACTTCTCGTTCTCGGGCCTCAAGACGTCGGTCGCGCGCTGGGTCGAGGCGCGCGAACGCGCGGGGGAGCCGGTGCCCGTCAACGACGTGGCGGCCAGCTTCCAGGAGGCGGTCTGCGACGTGCTGACCCGCAAGGCGATCGACGCGGCCGTCAGCCAGGGCATCGATCACATCCTGATCGGCGGCGGGGTCGCCGCGAACTCCCGGCTGCGGGCGATGGCCGAGGAGCGGGCGGCCGCGAAGGGGATCCGGGTCCGGGTCCCGCGCCCCGGCCTGTGCACCGACAACGGCGCGATGGTGGCGGCGCTCGGCTCCGAGATGGTCCGCCGGGGCCGGACCCCGTCCTCGCTCGACCTGCCCGCGGACTCGTCGCTGCCGGTCACCGACGTGCTGGCGGTCTGACCCGGTCGGCTGCCGCACCGCTCAGGGGTGCGCGGCAAAGACGATGTCGTGGTTGCTGTCGGCCGCCAGGACGGCGCTGGCGCGGGTGATCCGCCCGTCGAGGCCCACCCGCACGATCGCGCGCCGCTCACCGTGGGTCAGCACTCCCAGCAGGTGGCTGTCGTCCTCCCACACCAGTGGGAGCTGGACCACGCCGAGGCTCGCCAGCGCGTCGGCCACGGCGGGGACCGGGTCGCCCGAGTCGGCGTCGAACACTGCCGGGCAGCAGGGTCCGTCGCCCTGGTCGACGAGACCGAGGACGTGCTCACCGTCCGGGGCGAAGCCGCCGAGCGTCGTGCCGGGTTCGCTCCACCGCACGTCACCGGTCTCGGGGTCGAGGACGACACCGGTGTCGGGCGAGTCCGCGCGCTGACCCGTCGCGAGGCCGGTCTGCTCGTTGACCCCGGCGACGCTCGCGAGACCGGCGATCGCCGCCGGCTGGCTCACCAGGTCGGTCATCCACGCGCCCTCCCCGAACTGGCCGGTGTAGACGATCCGGTCGCCCAGGATGCCCACCAGGCTGACCGGCCTCCCGACGTTCTGGCTGGTCTCTCCCTCGCCCATGCCGGAGGCGATGCCGCGGTGGATCACGAAGCTCCCGGTCTCGCCGCTCTTCCGGCAGACGGCCGTGACGTACGCCGTCTGCAGCTGGTCGCCGCTCACCACCGGGCTGCCGGTGCTGCACCACTCGCCGACCGTGCCACCGGACCCGTCGTACTGCGTCAGACCGAGGGAGCCCTCGAAGTAGCGAGTGTCCGCGACGAGGAAGCCGCCGTGGTAGGGCGTGACCGCACTGATCCCGTACCTGGCCGGGAGCGGGGTGCGGGCGCCGCCGTAGCCGACGTACGTGCGCCCGTCGACGTAGTCGACCCTCGGTGGGGCGCCCCGCTCGAGATCGGACAGGTCGATCCCGGAGGACGGGGTCTGCCGCTCGGTGACCCACGGCGGTGGGCCGGTCGGGCGGGTCGGGGAGGGGGCGTCGTCGGTGCCGAGCACGACGGCGGTCGGCACGGTGACCACGACGACGGCTGCGGCCATCGCGAGGACCGCCCGGCCGCGCCGGCGGCGGCGGATGCCGCGCGCGGTCGCCACGACGTCGTGCAGCGGGGTGGGGTGGTACGTCGTGTCCTCGACGCGGCGGTGCAGGGCCTCGGTGAGAAGCCGCTCGGGGTCGGTCATCGCTCCTCCTTCCGGTCGGAGATCTCGGGGTGCTGGTCGACGTGGGAGCGCAGCGAGGCGATCGCGCGGCTGGCCTGGGACTTCACGGTGCCGACGGCGATGCCGAGCACGTCGGCGGTCTCGGCCTCGGTCAGGTCCTCGTAGTAGCGCAGCACGATCACCGCCCGCTGCCGCGGCGGCAGGGTCGCCACGAACGCCCAGACCGCGTCGTGCGCATCGTCGTACCCCGGGGCCGGGAGGTCGCGGTCGGGGACCGCGTCGGTGACGACCTCGCGCCGGCGCCAGGGTCGTCGCCAGGCCGAGCGGTGCTCGTTGACCAGCACCCGGCGGGCATAGGCGTCGACGTGCTCGTGGTCGTCGATCCGGTCCCACGCCAGGTAGAGCTTCGCGAGGGTGGTCTGCACGAGGTCCTGCGCGCTGTGCGGGTCGCCGGTGAGCAGCAGGGCGGTGCGCTGCAGGGCGGGCTCGCGGGCCGACAGCCAGGACTCGAAGTCCGTCGTCGGGCGCTCCCTGGTCATGACCACACCCCCTACACGTCGGGCCCCCCTCGTACGGTTGCATGGAACCCCACACGAGGAGTCGAGAGGAACGCGCATGCAGAAGGTCAAGGCCGTCGTCGCACGAGCCAAGGGTGAGCCGGTCGAGCTGGTCACGATCAACGTGCCGGACCCGGGCCCGGGCGAGGCGCTGGTGAAGGTGCAGGCCTGCGGGGTCTGCCACACCGACCTGCACTACCGCGAGGGTGGCATCAACGACGACTTCCCGTTCCTGCTGGGCCACGAGGCCGCGGGCGTGGTCGAGGCGGTCGGTCCCGATGTCACCAGCGTCGCCCCCGGCGACTTCGTGATCCTCAACTGGCGGGCGGTGTGCGGCGACTGCCGCGCGTGCAACCGGGGCGAGCCGCAGTACTGCTTCGCCACCCATAACGCGACCCAGAAGATGACGCTCGAGGACGGCACCGAGCTGAGCCCGGCGCTGGGGATCGGTGCCTTCGCCGAGAAGACCCTGGTGGCGGCCGGACAGTGCACCAAGGTCGACCCCTCGGCCCGCCCGGCCGCCGTCGGCCTGCTCGGGTGCGGCGTGATGGCCGGCCTCGGGGCCGCGATCAACACCGGCAACGTCACCCGCGGCAAGTCCGTGGCGGTCATCGGCTGCGGCGGCGTGGGCATCGCCGCGATCGCGGGGTCGGCCCTGGCGGGGGCCTCGAGGATCATCGCCGTCGACATCGACGCCAAGAAGCTCGACGCCGCCACCCGGTTGGGGGCGACGCACACCGTGAACAGCAAGGACACCGACCCGGTGGCCGCGATCCAGGAGCTCACCGGCGGCTTCGGTGCCGATGTCGTGATCGACGCGGTGGGGCGGCCCGAGACGTGGCAGCAGGCGTTCTACGCGCGCGACCTGGCCGGCACCGTCGTCCTTGTCGGCGTGCCCACGCCGGACATGAAGATCCCCGAGATCCCGCTGATCGACGTGTTCGGCCGCGGTGGCTCGCTCAAGTCCAGCTGGTACGGCGACTGCCTGCCCAGCCGCGACTTCCCGATGCTCGTCGACCTCTACCTGCAGGGCCGGCTCGTCCTGGACGCCTTCGTGACCGAGGAGATCGGCATCGTCGGCGTGGAGGCGGCGTTCGAACGGATGCACCGGGGCGAGTTCCTGCGCAGCGTGGTGATCTTCACACCCCACGACGCCGCTCG
>JAOPXF010000458.1 GCA_025965295.1 Nocardioides sp. | reverse complement strand
CGGGACCACCCCGCTCGGGACCTACACGCTCCCGTCGGCGTTCGGCACCCACGTGCGCGCCGACCGGTGGAGCCTTCCCTACCGCAAGGTCCGGCCCGGCGACTTCTGGGTCGAGGACAACGCCTCGGCCTTCTACAACCGCTACCGCAACCAACGTCAGGGCGGCTTCCGCTGGCGGCTGCCCGTGACCGCCGAGAACGGCTCGGAGCGGCTCACCGACTACCCGCAGCAGTACGAGTACTCGATCGTCACCGGCTTCAACCAGCGCCAGGTGCGGCACCGGGGTGCCGGCATCTTCCTGCACGTCAACGGCGGTGGCGCCACCGCCGGCTGCGTGAGCGCGCCCCGCTGGTTCCTGCGGCGGGCGATGGTGCACCTCGACCCCGACCAGGTCCCGGTCATAGCGATCGGACGATGACCCCCACCAACGAGGTCCTCGTGGATGTCGAGGGCCGCACGCTCAAGATCAGCAACCTCGCCAAGGTGCTCTACCCGGCGACGGGCACCACGAAGGGCGAGGTGCTCAACTACTACGCCCAGATCGCGCCCACCCTGCTGCCTCACCTGTCGGACCGCGCGGTCACCCGGATCCGCTGGCCGCACGGCGTCCAGGACAAGAGCTTCTTCGAGAAGAACGCACCGGCCGGCACGCCCTCCTGGGTGCGGACCGTGAGAGTGCCGACCACCGGCTCCCGGGGGCCGTCGCGCAACGGCGACACCATCGTCTTCCCGATCGTCGACGACCTCGCCACGCTCACCTGGCTGGTCAACCTGGCGGCGCTGGAGCTCCACGTCCACCAGTGGACGGTCGGCCGCAACGGCCGGCCCCGCAACGCCGACCGGCTCGTGATCGACCTCGACCCGGGGGAGCCGGCCGGGCTCCACGAGTGCTGCGCCGTGGCGCTGATGGTGCGCGACCGGCTGGCCGAGCGCGACCTGGTCGCCAAGCCGGTGACGAGCGGCAGCAAGGGCCTGCACCTGTACGCCGACCTCCCCGGCCGGATGCCCTCCGACGACTCCACCGCGCTCGCGAAGCAGGTCGCCGAGGAGCTCCAGCAGGAGCACCCCAAGCTCGTCACGGCCACCATGACCAAGGCCAAGCGGTCCGGCAAGGTCTTCCTGGACTGGTCCCAGAACGCCGGCTCCAAGACGACGATCTCGCCGTACTCGCTGCGCGGCCGGGAACGGCCGTACGTCGCCACCCCGGTCTCGTGGGACGAGGTCGAGGCCGGTGCGGACGACCCGCTCGGTCTCGAGCAGTTCCGCTTCGACGAGGTGCTGCAGCGCGTGGCCGAGCACGGCGATCTCTTCGCCTCCCCGGCCTGATCGGCCGGCGGTCCGGGCCCCTGATTGCCACCGGCTCTGTTACCAAACGGTGGGTTTCCCGTGGACCGCGCGTGGATCGCGCGTGGGAATGGCGGTCCTACCTTGAGGATGTCGGACCGCTAGGACAGGACCACAGCCATGACCGCCATCACTGCCGGGATCAGCCGAAAGGTGTTCCTGCCGCTGGGAACGCTCGTCGGCGCCGGCGTGATGGTCATGGCCCTGGGGATTCCCTGGACCAGCGCGGGGGAAAGTGCAGGCGGAATCCGCCTGTCGGCCGACGACCAGCACGGAGCGACGCTGACCATCACCCGCATGAAGCCGGGTGAGTCGGTGACGAGGAGCGTCACCATCCGCAACTCGGGTGGTACCGCTTCGCGGCTGTCGTTCCAGGAGACGGGGGAACCGTCGTCCTTCGCCGGTGGCGAGCTCCGGCTCGCCATCGAACAGGACGGCAGACCGCTGTACGACGGAGACTTCGCGGGCATGAGCGACTTCGCGCAGGACATGGGGTACTTGGCCCCAGGGGGGTCCAGCACGTTCTTGTTCACGGTGTCTCTGCCGGACGACGCACCATTCGCCAACCAGGGAGCAGCTGCCACGGCGTCGTACGCCTGGGTGACTGCTCCGGGGTACTCGGCGAGCAACAACTGGAACTGATCACGACCTGACCGGTTCCTCGTGGGGGAGGGACAGGCCGACCGCATTCCTGGGGGGACCGCGGTCGGTCACATGGGGAAAACAACAAAGGACGACCACGTTGGCACCCGGGGAGGGAGTACCAACGCGATCGTTCGCAACGGGGATGAAAGCCCGTCCGGTGCCCTGGGGGGGCGCACCGGACGGGCCGCCACCTCGTTCCACCGGAACCGTCCTGACGTCTCGGGAATGAGGCTAGCCATGGAGATCGTGACAGCTCCGTACCAGCCGGCCCCTTCGATCTGGAGCCGACTGCTGGTCGGCATCGCCATTTTCGCGCCCGTGACCCTTCTCGCCCTGCTGCCGATCGGCTTCGGGCTCCAGCGATACGTCGTGACCGGCGACTCGATGGGCTCGGCAATGGGGCGCGGGACGGTTCTTCTCGAGCGCCGCGTTCCCGTGAGCTCACTTCGCGTGGGCGATGTCATCACTTATCACCCGCCGGCCGACTCGGGGGTTGACGGAGTGGTGACGCACCGGATCATCTCCATCCACGACAGCATGCTGCGCACCCAGGGAGACGCCGCAGCCGCGGCCGATCCCTGGGTGTTCCGCCTCGACCAGCCCTCTCAGGACAGGGTCGTCGCCTCGCTCCCGTACGTCGGATACTTCTACCTGTGGGTCGTCGACCCCGGCGTGTGGACCGTGGTTCTGGGCCTGTCCCTGCTGGTGCTCCTGCTCTCGGCGGGCCTGTCCGAGAGCAGGCGGCGTCGAGGCGGCGGCCAGCCGACACCCTTCTTGGTATTCGCGATGGTCCGGGGGGTGCGGGCCCTATGCTCCATGCCATGGCGCAACGAGTTCTGGTGGTCGAGGACGAGGAGGACATCGCGTTCCCCCTTGTCCGCACCCTGGAGCGCGAGGGGTACGTCGTCCAGTGGGTCGACAACGGCCAGAAGGCCCTCGACTCCCTCCTGGCCGATCCGGTCGAGGTGGTCATCCTCGACCTCGGACTCCCCGACTTCGACGGGCTCGAGGTCTGTCGGCGGGCCCGCGAGGCCGGCTACGAGGGCGCGATCATGATCGTGACCGCCCGGGCCGGAGAGCTGGATCGCGTCGTGGGTCTCGACTACGGGGCCGACGACTACCTGGCCAAGCCCTTCGGGCTGGCCGAGCTCCAGGCACGCGTGCGTGCCTTGTTGCGCCGTACCACTGGTCCCGGGACGCTCATGGCCGCCGAGGCGGACGGCCATGGCGGCCTCCGCATCGACGTGGCGGCCCGGCGTGTCTACGCCGGGGAGGACGAGGTCCCGCTGACCGGCAAGGAGTTCGAGGTGCTGAACATCCTTGCCGCCAACAAGGACAAGGTCGTGTCCCGCGGTCGGCTGATGGCCGACGTGTGGGACGAGAACTGGTACGGCTCGACCAAGACGCTCGACGTCACGATTGGTCGGTTGCGCCAGAAGCTCGAGAGTGTTGGTGTGACGGAGCGAGTCGTGGCCGTTCGGGGCGTGGGTTTCCGCCTCGAAGGCGGCCCACCGGATGCGTGAGCGGCTCACCCTCTCCTTCATCGTCCTCTCGGTGCTCCTTCTCCTCGGAGCCGGCGTCGTCCGATCCTTCATCCTGCGCGACCTGATCCGCGAGCAGGAGAGCGCGCACGTCCAGCAAGAGATCGCCCTGATCTCCGACATCGTCTCCTACCGGCAGAGGACCGGGGGGAGCATCGACAAGGAGTTCCTCTCCTCGCTGGTCGGCCGGGACAGCCGCCTCGAGTACGCCCGCGAGGGCTCCGCGCCGATCGTCGTCCACGGTGAGGGCTACGAGGGCGACGACCACCCCGACGAGGACCTCTCGGCCAGCGACGAGGTGTACGGCGCCCGGGTGACCGTCAGCCAGTCGCCGGAGGTCATCAAGGACATCCTCGGCCGCGACGTCGGCTCGGTGC
>JAOPXF010000447.1 GCA_025965295.1 Nocardioides sp. | reverse complement strand
TTGTAGTGGGCGAAGGCCTCGGCGCGCTTGTCCATCGCCTCGGCCTCGGCCTGCCCGACGGCCAGCACCGAGGCGGCCTGGGCCTCGCCCTCGGCACGGGTGGCGTCGGCCTCCGCCGTACGCCGCGCCTTCTCGGCCTCACCGCGCTTGGCGCCCTCGATCGCCTCGGCCTCGGCGAGCGCGGAGCGGCGCGACTTCTCGGACTCACCGCTGAGCCGGGTCTCCTCGGCCTTGGCCTGCGCGTTGGCGATCGACGCGGCCTTGCGCGCCTCGGCGGCCGCGATCTCGGAGTTGCGGTTGGCCTCGGCCTCCTGCTCGACCTTGTAGCGCGCGGCGTCCGCGGGCTTGCGCACCTGCGTCTCGAGCTGACGCTCGGTCAGGGCGGCCTGCCGGACGGCGACCTTCTCCTGCTCGAGCAGGATGGCCTGGTCGCGGTCGGCCTGGGCGAGCGGGCCGGCGGCCGCGGCGGTCGCGGAGGCGGCGTCCGTCTCGGCCTTGATCTCGGCCTGCTTGAGGGCGAGCGTCCGCTGCGCGATCGCGATCTCCTGCTCGGCCGCGATCGAGGCCTGCTCGGCGGCCTGCCGGGCGTTGGCCTCGGCGATCCGGGCCGTCTGGCTGATCCGGGCCGCTTCCGGGCGGCCGAGGTCCGCGAGGTAGCTGCCGTCGTCGGTGACGTCCTGGATCTGGAAGGTGTCGAGGATGAGGCCCTGGCCGGTGAGGGAGTTCTCGGACTCGTCGGCGACCCGCTGGGCGAACGCGGCCCGGTCGCGGATGATCTGCTCGACGGTCAGGGCGCCCACGATCGAGCGCAGCGCGCCGGCGAGAACCTCCTGGGTGAACGGCTCGACCTCGTCCTGCTGGCTGAGGAAGCGCTGGGCGGCCAGCCGGATCTGGTCGGCGTTGCCGCCGACCTTGACGATGGCGACGCCCTCGACGTTGAGCTTGATGCCCTGTCCCGACACCGCGCCGCGGATCTGGACGGAGATCCGCCGGCTGGAGAGGTCGAGGGTGGCGAGCTTCTGGACGAACGGGATGACGAAGGTGCCGCCGCCGAGGATGACCTTCTGGCCGGACAGGTCGGTGGTCAGCGCCCCGGTCTCCGGGTTGCGGACGGCCTGGCCCTTGCGGCCGGTGACGATGTAGGCCTCGTTGGGCCCGGCCACCTTGTAGCGGCTGGTCACGAGCAGCACGATCAGCACCAGCAGGACGACGAAGCCGACGATCGGGAAGATCAGGGAGTCGAACACGGTAGTGGCCTTTCCGAGAGGGGAGGTGGGGTCAGGGGAGCTCGAGGTCGTTCCACACCGGGGCCACGGTCACGGCAGTCGGTGAGAGGACGCCGGTGACGTGGACGTCGGTGCCGGCCTCGATCGGCCGGTCGGCGCGGGCGTTGAGGCGCAGGACGTGGCCGCCGAGCTGGACGCGGACGACGCCGAAGCCGTCGGCGGGGATGCCCGTGACCACGGTGGCGTCGCGGCCCAGGGTGTCGTCGGTGCTGGGGGTGTCGTCGCTGCCGCCGCCGCGGAGCAGCCGGGTGAGCCACGAGGCGAACCAGCCGAACGCCACGCCGGCGACCACCCCGACCGGCACCGCGACCAGCGCGGGCGCGCCGGCCTCCTGGGCGAGGGCGCCGCCGAAGCCGAAGGCGGAGACGAAGCCGGCCGCGACCGCGCTGGAGAACCAGTCGGACGAGAGTGCGTCTCCGAGGCCGCCGAGCATCCCGTCGAAGAGGTCACCGAACAGCAGCGAGACGGCCAGCAGCGCCAGGCCGGCGATACCGATCACGAGGAATGTCGTCACGATCGCCCCCGAGTCCCGTCGGACCTCCCCCGGTGGGGTCCGCGAAGCCACACCCTAGGCCACGAGGCGGCCCCGTGGTCAGGCTTTGTTCTTCCGGGCCAGGTCCGACAGCCAGCGGTCCCAGCCGCGGTCGAGGCGGTCCCGCCCGGGCACCGGCCGCTGACCGGAGACCCACCACCCGAACACGTCCTCGCTGTCGGGGACCGGGTGCCACAGCTGCAGCCACACGGGTAGGTCCGTGACGCGCACGGCCTCGAGGGCGGCGCGGACCAGCAGCCGCACGTCCTCGCCGTACCGGGCGATCGTCACCTGCCGGGAGTCGACGGGGGCGCCGGGCAGGCCGACGTGCAGGTTGAGCAGCAGGTGGCGGGGACGGCTCTCGAGGCGCCACGACGTCGCGGCGACCGGGAGCTGGGCGGAGCCGACCGTGCGCTGCACCCGCTGCAGCAGGTCGACGTCGGTCGCCGTCAGCCGACCCGAGACGAGCAGGGTGTCGTCGCCCGCGGTGAACCGCCAGGTCGTGTCGGAGTAGCCGTAGCCGATCCGGCCGACCTCGGTGACGTCGTGCAGGACCGCGCTCCCGGAGTCGACGGCGATCGTCTCGTTGCCGGCCTGGAAGGAGTAGGTGACGGGCCCCAGCACCGCCTCGGTGACGGCCTTCCAGTTGGTGAGCACGGTCTCCTCGTCCGGGCTGCCGTGGAACCGGTCGTCCACGACGAGGACGTCGTGCTCGCCGTCGCCGGGCACCAGGTCGAGGCGGTAGAGGGGGTAGTCCTCCGCGCGCGCGGCCCGGGCGACGTCGCCGACCAGGACAGCGAGGTCGGCCGGCTCGAGCGTGGGGTCGAAGGTCACCTCGATCCGTGCGGCACGCGCATCGGAGGGGGTGACGACGTCGGCCGTCAGCACGCCGTCGACCCGACCCAGCCGCGTCTGCACGCTGTGGGCCTGGTCGACGGTGCCGGAGCAGCCCGTCACCGATCCCAGCACGACGGCAGCCAGCAGACCCGCCGTGGCCCCCCGCCACCTGCTCATCCGAGAATCGTCCCGCATCGCGGCCGGGGGCGCGGGCGAATGGGTCACGCGGATCCTCCGGCAGGATGTCCGTGTGGAGCTCTACACCGACGTGGCGGCTCAGTACGCCGACTTCGCGACGTACGCACGCGCCGACTCGCCCTGCTTCGAGGAGTGGGCCGACGGGGTCGCGGCCGATCCCGAGGTGCTGGCCTGGATCGCGGGCCTCCCACCCGTGAAGCAGCAGCCGAACCTGGTCTTCGCCGCCGCGCGCTGGCACGGCGTGCCCGCCCCGGCGCCGTACGACGCGCTGCGGGCGGCGCTCCTCGGCGACGACGGCGCGATCCGCACCACGATCCTGGAGCGGGCCACCCAGACCAACGAGGTCGGCCGACTGGCGACGCTGGTCCCCGCGCTCGCCCTGGTCGCGGAGGGGCGGCCGGTGTCGCTGCTCGAGGTGGGAGCGAGTGCGGGGCTCTGCCTCTACCCGGACCGTCATGCCTACGCCTGGACCACGGAGGGCGGCGTGCGCAGCGCGGGCAGGGGACCGGTCCTGGCGTGTGAGGTCGAGGGGCCGGCGCCGCTGCCGGAGCGCCCGCCCGCGGTCGCCTGGCGCGGCGGCATCGACCTGAACCCGCTCGACGTGACCGACGACGACGCGATGGCCTGGCTGACGATGCTGGTCTGGCCCGAGCACGACGACCGGCGGGCGCGGCTGGTCGACGCGATCGCGGTGGCCGGGTCGGACCCGCCCGAGTTGGTGCGGGGCGACCTGCTCGAGGAGCTGCCGTCGCTCGTCGCGCGGGCCTCGGAGCACGGGCCGGTGGTCGTCTTCCACAGCGCCGTCATCGCCTACCTCGAGGACGACGACCGGCGGCGCTTCTCGGCGATGATGCACGACCTGGTGGCGGCGGGCCGCTGCCGCTGGGTGAGCAACGAGGGCCGTCGGGTCCTCCCCGACGTCACCGCCACGGGGCCCGGCGAGGTGCCGTCCGGGAGGTTCGTCCTGGGCATCGACGGCCGGGCGGTCGCCTGGACGCACGGGCACGGCCGTTCGATGACCTGGCTCGGCTGAGGCCGAGCTCCCCGGGCTGCGGTCAGCCCGAGACCCCCAACGTGTGCGAGAGCCGGGTCCGGGAGCGGATCCCGAGCTTGCGGTAGACGTGGGACAGGTGCCACTCGACCGCCTTGACCGTCACCACGAGCTCCTCCGCGATCTGCCGGTTGGTGAGACCGGCCGCCGCGAGCCGGGCGACCCGGCGCTCCGAGACGGTCAGCGCCGCCAGCGCCTCGGACTCGACGCGCAGGGGGGACTCGCCGAGCACGTCGAGGAGCCGGCGGACCCGGGACTGCAGCGGCCACAGCTCCTGGCGGCCGGCGTACTCCTCGGCGTTGCGGAGCAGGGCCAGCGCCTCGGCCCGGGCGCACGCGTCGCCCGCGAGGAGCAGCAGCCCGGCGAGGTCGGTGTCGATCTGGGCGGCCAGTCGGCCGGACCGCACCCCGGCCAGGGCCGCGCGCGCCCGGCGCAGCAGTGTGACGCGGTCGCCGCCGGCATCGGTGGCGGCCAGGGTGCGCAGCGCGAGCGCACT
>JAOPXF010000421.1 GCA_025965295.1 Nocardioides sp. | reverse complement strand
TCGCCGAGAAGGTGCCGCACGTCGACGCGATCCTGGTCGGGCACGCGCACAAGGAGATCGACCAGCGCTTCGTGCGCAACACGAAGACCGGCCAGCAGGTGCTGCTGTGCGAGCCCTACTACTGGGGCATGCGGCTGGCGGTCATGGACTTCGTGGTGCAGGAGGTCTACGGCAGCGGTGGCAAGCAGAAGTGGGTGCTGGTGGCCTCGGGCTCGCAGCTGCTCAACTCCAACACGGCTGCCGAGGACCCGGCGGTGGCGGGCGCCGTACGCGCGCAGCACGACAAGGTGGTCACCTACGTCAACTCCGTGATCGGGACGTCGAGCGCGGCGATGTCGGCCGCGCGGGCCGTGGTCGAGGACGTGCCGATCATCGACTTCGTGAACTACGTGCAGGCGGACGCGGTGAAGGCGGGCCTGAGCGGCGCCGATGCCGCCCTGCCGGTGCTGTCGATCGCGGCGCCGTTCAACAGGCAGGCGTCGTTCCCGGCCGGCCAGGTGACCGTGCGCGACGTCGCCGGGCTCTACATCTACGACAACACGCTGCTCGGGGTGAAGGTGACCGGGGCGGACGTGAAGGCGTACCTCGAGTACTCCGCGCGCTACTTCAAGCAGGTGACGGGGACGGGGCCGTTCACGATGGACCAGGTGACGAACGCGGTCACCCCGACGGCCCCCAACGGCACCCCCGACTACAACTTCGACTCCGTTGCCGGACTCGACGCCCCGCTGACGTACGACATCGACATCGACATCGCCGAGGAGGTCGGGTCGCGGATCAAGAACCTCGCGTACGGCGGGGTGCCGGTCACCGATGCGCAGGAGTTCGCGATGGCGGTCAACAACTATCGCCAGTCCGGTGGCGGCGGCTTCCCGGCCGTCTCCACGGCCCCGGTGGTGTACAACCGCCAGAACGAGATCCGGCAGCTGATCATCGACTGGGTCACCGACCACGGCGAGATCGATCCGGCCACCTTCGCCTCCTCCGACTGGCGGCTGGTCTCCGGGGGTGCTCCCATCACCGTGACCTGAGTCGGCGTCGCCGTTACCCCTTGTAACGCGCAGTTATCGGATCTAGGGACCCGTTCTAACTGGTGCCTAGATCCGATAACTGCGCGTTACAGGCGGAATTCACGCCGGCCGGGCTCCACAGGCCACCGGGCGCGACGGGTCGTCCACACGGTCGCCCCGGCGTCGAGACGGAGCACGGGCCGGCGATCGAGTCTGGGCGCATGAACGCACAGGTTGCTGCCCTGATGTCACGCCAGCACGGGCTGGTCCTGCGAAGACAGGCACTCGCCGCGGGGATGACCTCCGAGGAAGTCGCCCGTCTGGTCCGCGTCGGTGACTGGGTCGCCGTACGCCGGGGCGTCTACGCGGTTTGCGCGCTCTGGGAGTCGCTGGACGCGTTCCGCGGACAACCTCTCCTGGAGGCCAGAGCCGCGTCCATGAACATGGACATGCCTCATGTCCTGAGCCACGACTCGGCGGCCCTCCTGCATGGAATGCCCATTCTCGAGGCGCGCCCGCGGCTCGTGCACATCACCGGGTTCGGTGTGCTGGGCCATCGCACCAGGTGCGGGGTCAAGCACCACCGCGCCCCCTTCTCGTCTCACCAGGTCATGGAGGTCGACGGGCTCGTCGCGCTGGACCCCGCCCGCACCGCAGTCGACATCGCGCGGGAGCACGGTCTGCGGCACGGCGTCGTCGCGTGCGACTCAGCGATGAGAGGTGGTGTCCCGCGCCACGCACTGGAGCTCGCTCTGGTGGTCATGCGGAGCTGGCCCAATGTGACCATCGGCCGGTCCTCCGTCGAGATCGCCGACCCGGGCTCGGAGTCGGTCGGGGAGTCCTTGGGGCGCACGCTGGTGTCCGAGCTCGGCATCGGTCGGGCGGAGACACAGTTCGGACTCCCGGACCGTGGGAGGACGGTCTGGTGCGACATGCGCGTCGACCGGCACATCATCGAGTTCGACGGCCGGGTGAAGTACCGACCGGCGGGAGCAGGAGGGTTGGCGACCGTGGCTCCTGACGAGGTCGTCTGGCTCGAGAAGCAGCGCCAGGACTTCGTGTGCGGCTTCAAGCTGGGCATGTCACGGCTGGTGTGGGCCGACCTCATGCCCGCCCGGTGGGATCTCACCAAGCAGCGCGTACTGGGCGAGTACCTCGACACCTGTGCCCGCTTCGGCACTTCGGTCGAGGACCTCGCGCCGTACATCGTGCGCCGGCCCCGCTGATCCCGGATGGTCCTTGTAACGCGCAGTTATCGGATCTAGGGACCCGTTCTAACTGGTCCCTAGATCCGATAACAGCGCGTTACAAGTGCGAACCGCGCCGCCTACTCGCCGCGGAACTCCGGCCGGCGGCGCTCGGTGAAGGCGCGCATCCCCTCGGCGACGTCGGAGGTGCGGAGCAGGACGGTCTGGCCGGTGCGCTCGCGTTCGAGGGCGGCCTCGAGGGCGCCGAGGGTGGCGGCGTTGATCGCCTTCTTCGACGCGGCGAAGGCCAGCGGTGGACCGGAGGCGAGGCGCCGCACGAGCTCGGCGACCAGGGCGGGGAACTCCTCGTCGCTCGCCACGTGCGTGACCAGCCCGGCGTCGTACGCCTCCTGCGCGGTGAGCGGCTCGGCGAGCAGCGCCATCCGCATCGCCCGGGCCCGCCCGATCGAGGCCGCCACGGTGGCGGTCGCGCCGCCGTCGGGCATCAGCCCGATCCGCGCGAAGGCCAGCAGGAACGACGCGGACGACGACGCCACCACGATGTCGGCGGCCAGGGCGGCCGAGCAGCCCACCCCCGCCGCGACCCCGTTGACCGCGGCGACCACGGGCTTGTCGAGGTTCACGATCGCCCGGATGATGCGGTTGGCGGCGTCCACGGCGCGTACGTCGAAGTTCTCGTGGGCGTTCTCGCCGGAGATGTCCGCACCGGTGCTGAAGGCCGGGCCGGTCCCGGTCAGCACGACCACGCGTACGTCGTTGCGCGCGGTCGCCTCCTCGGTCAGCCGGGCGATGTCGGCGGCCATCTCGCCGGAGAGGGCGTTGAAGACGTGCGGGCGGTTGAGGGTCAGCCAGAGCGCCCCGTCCTCCACCCGGACGTCGAGGTCAGCCAACGGTGACGCCCGCTGCGCGCAGCTCGGCCAGGGCGGCCTGCGTGGAGGCGGGAGAGATGCCGGCACTGAGGCCGGGCAGCACCCGCGTCGCGAACCCGGCGGTCGCGGCGTCGAGCGCGGTCGCCTTCACGCAGTAGTCGGTCGCGATCCCGCACACGTCCACGTCGGTGACGCCGTGCTGACGCAGCCAGTCGGCGAGCGGCAGGTCCCCGACGATGCTGCGTCCCTCGAAGCCGGAGTACGCCGCCTGGTGCCGGCCCTTGAGGAAGATCGCGTCGAACGGCTGGGGGTCGAGGTTGGGGTGGAACGCCTCGCCGTCGGTCCCGACCTGGCAGTGCACCGGCCAGGAGTCCTGGAAGTCCGGAGTCTCCGACCAGTGCGCACCGGGGGAGACGTGGTGGTCCTTGGTGGCGACGACGTGCGCGTAGTCCGGTGCCTGGGGGTCCCGGTGCGTCCAGTGCCGCAGCACCTCGGCGATCTCGTGGGCCACCTGGGCGCCACCGGCCACGGGCAGGGAGCCGCCCTCGCAGAAGTCGTTCTGCACGTCGACGACGATGAGGGCGCGCTTCATGGTCCGAGGTTAGCGGTCAGCCCCGGATCGGCAGCCACCCGATGACGTCGCGGACCACGGAGTCCCACAGCCCCCACTCGTGCTCCCCGGGCCTGAAGTCGGTGGTGACCTGGACACCCGCCGCCGAGGCCTCCGCGGCGAACCGCTCGCTCATCGGGAGCAGCGGGTCCTCGGTGCCGCACGACAGGTGCAGGGGCGGCAGGGACCCCGGGTCGGAGCCGGCCAGCAGGGCGAAGAGGTCGTCGGCCGGCCCGGGACCGGGATCGGCACCGAAGACGCGGTCGAACAGCTCGCGCCGCTCGGGCTTCCGGGCCAGGCCGGCCACGTCCAGGCCACCGGACAGCGACGCGGCGGCCGCGAACCGGTCGGGATGGGTCAGCGCCAGCTTGAGCGCGCCGTAGCCACCCATCGAGAGCCCCGCCACGAAGGTGTCCTCGGGGCGGTCCGAGAGCCGGAAGAAGGAGCGCATCACGCCCGGCAGCTCCTCGGCGACGTAGGTCCAGTACCGGTGTCCCTGCCGCTCGTCGGCGTAGAAGCTCCGCCCCGCCGCCGGCATGACGACCGCGAGTCCCGCCGCCGCCGCATACCTCTCGATCGAGGTGTACCGCGTCCAGGCGGTGTGGTCGTCGGAGAGGCCGTGGAGGAGGTAGAGCACCGGCATCTCACCCGGTGGCCCACCCGCCCCGGAGACCCCGATCTGGGCCTGGGTCGCCTGGGGCAGGACGACCGAGACCGACGCCCCCGTCTCGAGCGACTCGGAGAAGAAGCTGCAGGTGACCAGCGCCATGTCAGGCCCCCACGTGCCGGGTCGGGATGACGGGCTCGCCCCGGGACATCTGCTGCGCCGCGGCCGGGAGCTCGGCGCGCGCCGCCAGGTGCCGCGCCCGGGAGTCGTCGAGGTGCTCGCGGCCCACCACCTCTCCGTCCCGGACCAGCGGCAGCAGCAGGACCCGGTCATCGCCGTCGTCGACGGGGGGTACGCCGATCCCGACGACCTCCGCCTCGGCCACCCCGTGGGCGTCGCGGCGGCGCAGGGCGTACTTGCGGCCTCCGATCGAGCTCTTGTCCGGGCTGCGCTTGGCGACGGACTCCAGCTCACCATTGGCGTCCTCGCGGGCCACGAGCTTGTAGACGAACCCGCAGGTCGGGTGTCCGCTGCCGGTGACCAGCTGGGTGCCGACGCCGTAGGCGTCCACCGGTGCGGCGGCGAGCGCGGCGATCGCGAACTCGTCGAGGTCGCTGGTGACGACGATCCGGGTGCCGCTCGCTCCCAGGGAGTCGAGCTGCGCCCGCACCTCGTGGGCCAGCACCCCGAGGTCGCCGGAGTCGATGCGCACCGCGCCCAGCTCCGGCCCCGCCACCTCGACGGCCAGGCGCACGGCGGTCGGGATGTCGTAGGTGTCGACCAGCAACGTCGTCCCGGTGCCGAGCGACTCGACCTGGCCGCGGAACGCCTGCTCCTCGCTGTCGTGGAGGAGCGTGAAGCTGTGCGCGCTGGTGCCCGCGGTGGGCACGCCGTACCGCTCTCGTGCGGCGAGGTTGGAGCTGGTGGCGAAGCCGGCGACGTACGCCGCACGGGCGCACGCGACCGCCGCCTCCTCGTGCGTACGGCGAGATCCCATCTCGATGCAGGGGCGATCACCCGCCACCAGGGTCATCCGCGAGGCCGCAGAGGCGATCGCGGCGTCGTGGTTGTAGATCGAGAGCAGCACCGTCTCGAGCAGGACGGCCTCGGCGAAGGTCGCCTCGACGGTCAGGATCGGGGAGTAGGGGAAGTACGCCTCACCCTCGGCGTACCCGGAGACGTCACCGGAGAAGCGGTAGCCCGCCAGCCAGTCGAGGGTCGGCCGGTCGACGACGTCCTCGAGCGCGCTGAGCGTGTGGTCGTCGAAACGGAAGGCCTCGATCGCGTCGAGCGCGCGGCCGACCCCGGCCACGACGCCGTAGCGGCGGCCCTCGGGGAGACGGCGCGGGAACAGCTCGAAGACCGAGCGCCGGTCGGCG
>JAOPXF010000397.1 GCA_025965295.1 Nocardioides sp. | reverse complement strand
GGCCAGCGCCACAAGCTGCCCGTGACCGCGGCGTTCGCGTCGGCCTCGCCGCCCGCGACCGGTGAGGCGGTGCGCCAGTTCCGGGCCGAGGGCCGCCGGCACATCGCCGTCGCCTCGCTGTTCCTGGCACCCGGCTTCCTGCCGGACCGGGCCGCCGAGCTCGCGCTCGAGGCCGGCGCCATCGCGGTCTCCGCGCCCCTGGGTGCGCACCCGGAGCTCGCCCGCACGATCCTGGCCCGCTACGCCGTCGGCGCCGTCGAGCTCGTCCCCGTCTGACGCCGAGTCGGCAGTCGCGCCGACTCGGCCGGTCCTGCGCGGTCAGCCGACGAGGGTGGCGAGCAGGTGGTCGAGCTGGCGCGCCGGGTCCGTCGTGACGCCGCCGTGCACCGGGCCCGGCTGCAGCACGGTGCTCTTGGGCGCCTTGATGAAGCCGAACCGCTGCCCGAGCGGCTCGGCCGCGGCCGCTCCCCCGCGCTCGTCGCCGGCGCAGATGCCGTCGACGAAGTCCAGCGCGTCGCAGACCTGGTCGAGGTCGATGGTCGGGTCGAGGGCCGCGAGCCGCTCCCGGTCGACCTGCCACCCGACGGCGAGGTAGTCGGTGGCCTGGCAGTAGATCACCACCCCGACGTTGAGGAACTCCTCGCGATCGACGCGGGGCACGCAGCGCAGCACGACGTACTGGTAGGCCACCCGGGTCCCGCTCATGCCGACACCTCCTGCGGCAGCCACTGCCGGGTGCCGAGGCGCGCGGCCAGGAAGGCGACGTACGTCGACCGCAGCTGCTCGGGCGAGCCGACCTCGGGCGTCTCGGACAACCAGGCGTCCGGCACCTGGGCCAGCACGTCGGTGAGGACGTCCTCGGTGAGCAGGGCGCCGATCTCCGCGTCGGCGGCGGGCAGCGCGCCGGCCTGGTCGAGGAACACGTGCCCCTGCGGGCTCCACGGCTGGGCCGCGAAGCGGGCCGGGGCGCCCTCGTCGGACCGCGTGCCTGGCGACCAGCCGTGGTGGAAGTAGAGCGCGGCACCGTGGTCGATCACCCACAGGTCGCCGTGCCAGAACAGCAGGTTGGGGTTGCGCCAGGTGCGGTCGACGTTGGCGCAGAACGCGTCCAGCCACAGCACCTTGGCCGCCTCCCCGGCGCCGGCTGGAAGGTCGCCGTCGAAGCCGAACGAGCCCGGGAGGAAGTCGACGCCGAGGTTCAGTCCCGGGCTCGCCTTCAGCAGGTCCTGGACCTCCTCGTCGGCCTCGTAGCGCGCGATCTCGGGATCCAGGTCGAGGGCGACGAGGTCGGGGGTGTGCAGGCCGATCCGGCGGGCCAGCTCGCCGACGATCACCTCGGCGACGAGCACGCGCACCCCCTGGCCGGCGCCCCGGAACTTGCAGACGTAGGTCCCGAGGTCGTCGGCCTCGACGATCCCGGGCAGGCTGCCGCCCTCGCGCAGCGGCGTGACGTAGCGCGTGACGGAGACGGTGGGGATCACGTGAGCGGCGCCTCGTCGATCAGTCGCTGGCGCTCGGCCTCGACGTCGAAGCGCGGGGCAGGCCACTGCGGGTCCATCGCGGCCAGGGTGTCGTGGAGCAACCGGCCGACGGCGAGGTTGCGGTACCACTTCTTGTCGCTGGGGATCACGTGCCAGGGCGCATGCTCGGTGTTCGTGCGCTCGAGCGCGATCTCGTACGCCTCGCGGTAGCGCGGCCACAGCCCGCGCTCGGTGACGTCCTGTGGGTTGTACTTCCAGCGCTTCCTCGGGTTGTCGAGGCGGGCCAGGAGCCGCTCCTTCTGGGTGTCGGAAGAGATGTGCAGCATGCACTTCACCACGGTCGTGCCGCCGTCGACGAGCTCCCGCTCGAAGTCGTTGATCGCGCCGTAGCGCCGTTCGATCTCGTCCGGACCGGCCATCGCCCGGACCCGCGCGATCAGCACGTCCTCGTAGTGCGAGCGGTCGAAGACCCCGATGTACCCCGCCTCCGGCACCGCCCGGCGGATCCGCCAGAGGAAGTCGTGCTCGCGCTCCTCGTCGGTCGGGGCCTTGAACGAGGTGATCCGCACCCCCTGCGGGTCGACCAGCCCGACCGTGTGCCGCAGCACCCCGCCCTTGCCGGAGGTGTCCATGCCTTGGAGCACCAGCAGGAGCCGGCGCGCGGAGCCGCTGCGGCCCTCGGCGAAGAGTCGCTCCTGCAGGTCGCTCAGGGCGTCGCCGAGCGCGAACAGCGCCGCCTTGCCCTTCTTCTTCCCGCCCTTGAAGCCCGGCGAGGTGTCCGTGTCGATTGCGGACAGGTCGACCGGGCCCTCGCGAAGCCGGAAGGGGTAGTCGCTCGTCATGGGGTCATCATGTCCCACTCGGCCGCCTCAACCGCCCAGGACGCGGGGGACGTCGAGGGTGCAGCCCACCACCGTGTCGACGGTGCCGTCATCCTGGGGCTCGTCGAACCACAGCCCCTGGGTGAAACCCGCCTTGGCCAGGATCCGCAACGACGCGGCGTTGCGGTGGTCGGGCGCGGCGAAGAAGGCGCGCGCGTCGGGGAACCGGTGCCGGGCCCGCAGCATCCACGCCCAGAGGACCCGGACGCCGAGACCGCGTCCCGTCCAGGCGGGCTCACCGATGGCGTAGTCGAGGCCGATCGCGTCCGGGTCGGGCCCGAGCAGCACGTAGTCGGGGTAGTCGCCGATCCGGTAGTCCTGCACGAAGCCGACGGAGCGGCCGTTGACCTCGACCACCCACATCCTGGTGGGGGTCATGCCGTCGATGCTCGATCCGTACTTCTCCGCGACCAGCTCGGGGGTCGGGTCGCCGTCGGAGGCCCACCACCGGTGCACGTGCTCGCTCTGTCGCCACCGGGTCAGATCGGTCAGGTCGCCGCGGGTCATCGCCCGCACGGTGATCCGGGTGTCGTGGTCGACGACGAAGTGCTTGACCTCGCCCGAGAGGTCGACCGGGACGGGCTCGGCGTGGAAGCTGGCGACGGTACGGCGCGCCGCGGACGCCCACGACTCCCCGTGGTGCACCACGCCCGCCAGGTCGCGACCGCGGTCGTGCACGACGACCCGGACCGCTGGTTCCTCGGTCACGGAGCCGAGAGTAGCGGCGCCTCCGTCGACCAGGGGAACTCGATCCAGGACTCGGTGCGGCGCCAGACGTACTCCGGCCTCACCACGGTCTGGGGCTTCTCGTAGACGACGGCGATCCGGGCCTCGGCCACGTGGTCGGCGACGAACTCCTTGACGATCTCGAGCGTCCGCCCGGTGTCGGCAACGTCATCGGCGATCAGCACCTTCAGCCCCGACAGGTCGACGAGGTCGGGGGTGGGCGGCAGCACGATCGGCATCTCGAGGCGCTCGTCGACGCCGGTGTAGAACTCCACGTTGATCACCGAGAGGTTCTTGACCGAGAGGGCGTAGCCCAGGCCCATGCCGAGCGCGAGCCCCCCACGGGCGATCGAGAGGATCAGGTCGGGGCGATAGCCGTCGTCGACCACCTGCTGCGCCAGCTCGCGCACGGAGGTGCCGAACAACGGCCAGGTGAGGAACTCGCGCTCGTCGGTCACGCAGACATTGTGACCCGCCGATGTGTACGGGCACTCTTGGACCATGCGGGACAGTCACCACGTCGTCCGACCGGCGAAGCGGCGCGGGAGCACGACCGTGATGGCTGAGCTGCGATCGGGCGGGGTCGATCTCGTCGAGCACCCCGCGGGCCACCTCGTCGTCGATGCCCTTTGCAGCGCAACTCCTGGGAGAGCGCCCGGCGGGCCAGGCGCCGGTCCCCCCCGTCTCGCCGGAGCCGCGGCTGGCGACCCACGCGTCGACCCGCGCCGCGGCGCCGCTGGCCGAGGCACGTTGCGGTCGCTACGGGGCAGCGTCGTGCTCGGGTTCGCCGATGCGTCGACCATCGGCAATGCGCACGCGCTGATCGCAGCGCTCGGCCAGTGCTTCGTCGTGCGTTGCCACGACCACGGTGACGCCACGCTCCTCCCGCAGCTTCAACAGCAGGGACACCACCTCGGCGCCCGTGGCCGAGTCGAGGTTGCCGGTCGGTTCGTCCGCGACGAGAAGGCGGGGACCGCCGATGAGGGCTCGGGCGATGGCGACGCGCTGCCGTTGCCCTCCCGACAGCTGCGACGGAAGCGCGTCGGGCCGGTCTCCCAACCCGACGCTGTCGAGCAGCTGCTCAGCGCGCTCGCGTTGGTCGAACGACGTCCGGTAGGGGACGAGCGGCAGCATGACATTGTCCCGAGCCGTCAGCGCAGGGAGGAGCGCGAAGTGCTGGAACACGAATCCCACCGTGCGCCGGTACCGAACCAGGTCTCGCCTGGACAGTCGAGCGACGTCAGTTTCGCCGACCAGGATGCTGCCCTCATCGGGGTGGTCCATCCCGCCCAGGAGGTGCAGCAGCGTGGACTTGCCGGACCCTGAGGCACCGAGCAGGGCCGTGACGCTGCCGGCAGCTGCGTGCACATCGATGCCGCGCAGCGCAGCCACGTTCACCCCGCCCGGCGAGACGAAGGTCTTCGTGACGCCAGTGATGGCGATCCCGGCGCCCGCTGCCGTCGGCACGTGGGCAGCGGACGCGCGGTGCCGCATCAGGCGCAGTTGAAGGAGTAGCAGTTGGACCCCACGTCCGAGTGGCACACGCAGTAGGTCGCCTCGGTGCACCCCGAATTGCAGAGATACTTGACCGTGGGCCCAGGGCAGTTGGGGCATGATGAGGCGGTCGAACGGCAACATGTTGTCTTCACCGGCGCCGCGTTTGCGGATTCAGCCGTGAACGCGGTGATTGCCGCACCGCCCGCCACCACGGTCAACGCGGACCGGAGGAAGGACTTGCGAGACATGCCTCGACGCGGCTCCTGAGGTTGATTCATCATGCTTCCTTTCACTGTGGGTGACTCTTGGAGCTGGCGGACTCTTGGAATGCGTCGACCCGGCGGCGCAGATCCAAGATGTCACGCAGCTTGCCCGGGTGGTTGCCTGCGACAACCAGACCGTCCGGAAGAACGTGGTACGCCATGGGCGCGGAGGTGATGCTCCATGCCTCGTACAGGCCCCGGCTGCGATCGATCAGGACCTTCGTCTGCTCGCCGTCCAGCTGCAACAGGCGCGAGAACTCGGTCGGTGCAGACTCATCGACCACGAAGAGCAGCGCTTGGTCATATCTGTCCAGAGACCGCCGCCGACGCCAGATGTCCTGGGCAAGCTCCCGACATCCAGAGCATCCGGCCTCCATGAAAAGTCACCGTGCACGGCAAGGGGACACCCAGGGACGCGAGGGTCTCGGGAGACAAGTGGCCCCCCACCATCGAGTACGACTCCAACTGGGTCATGGGGCCGGGGCCATTGGCCATCGAGATTGCCTCGAGGGCGTGGACTGTGCGTCGAAGCATGCCCAAGACGGTCACCGACAACAGGGCCGTCAGAAGGGCGAGGGACGCAAACGCCGCTTCCCATGCCGCGCTCACTGAAGACCTGCAATCTGAATGGCTCGAGAGGATGCCCTTCTTGCCGCCACTACGGCGTACCCAGCAGCAACATGGCTCCGACCAGGACTTCGATGTACGGCAGAAGCGGGAAGGTGAAGCGCACAACGCCAGTCGGGAGGAGGTCATAAGCCTGCGCCGCTCTGACGGTGCTCCCTGGCCGAAGGGCCTTGGAAATGCCGCTCACGATAAAGAGGGGGCCGACGACCAAGCAGGCAACGGATGCTAACCAGTGCGGCATTTCGTCTCCCCCGAGAAATATGCGCTTGCGCTGGTCGTATCACCGCCGGCGCAGGAATGTCAATAGGTTTCTCGGTGCCTTTGTCAGGACCAGGCTGATGGCGACGCCGTCCACCGATCACATTTGACCACGATGATCGGGAAGGCTCGCTAGACACACGCCGTCCGCTCTACAGTGCCTCGTAGGAGCGATCGAGTCACGGGAGGTCGCGCATGTGGTCATTGGTTTTCCACCAGGCGATGCGACGTCGCGCCCGAACCGGCGCGGTGATTCTGGCCATCCTGGTCGCATCCGTGTCCTTTGCGCTGCTCACGTCTGCGGTGGCTACCTCACGGCTTGCCGTCGAGGGCACGGTCGATCAGAACTTTCGGGGCGCCTACGACATTCTCGTCCGCCCGGTGGGTTCGGCCAACTCGATCGAACGCTCGCAGAACCTCGTCCAGCAGAACTACTTGGCCAATGTCTACGGCGGCATCACCACGGATCAGCTGCGCACGATCCAGAAGATCCAAGGC
>JAOPXF010000388.1 GCA_025965295.1 Nocardioides sp. | reverse complement strand
GCGGCGCTGGACGAGGGCGAGCACCTGGAGCACGCCGTCGTGCACGGCGCGGGCCAGCCGGGCGCGCTCCGCGGCGGCCGCCGCCGACCGCTCCGCCTCGTCCCGCTCCGCGGCCATCCGCTGCAGCGACTCGCACATGAAGCCGACGATCGGGCCCCCGGTCATCAGCAGGAAGATGTTGCCGTAGTTGGACTGCGAGACGCCGTGCCGGATCGACAGGTCGGCCACCGACAGGCAGAGAGCGGCGCCGAACCCGCCGAGCAACCGGTAGTGGACGGCCCAGGCCAGCAGCGCCCCCATCACCCAGAAGCCCGGGATGCTCGCGTTGAGGTTCTCGCCCTTGACCAGCGGCGAGACCAGCAGCATGCCCACGGCCACCGCGAGGTCGGCGACGAGCAGGCGCCAGGTGCGGCGCCCGGCGGCGTCGTACGCCCAGATCGCGAAGCCGGTCCACACCACCATGCCGACGACGCAGACGGCTCCGGCCAGCGGGTGCTCGAAGTTGTCGGCCCGGTAGAGGTTCAGGGCCACCGCGTTGAGCAGCAGGACCACCCGCAGCACGGCGAGCGCCCGGAACAGCCGGTCCTTGACCGCGACCGCGGCCGGACCTGCCCACTCGCGGGTGGGGGTCAGGACGCCTTCTTCCGCTCGTCCGGGGCCGCGGCCTCCGCGGCCTCCTTCTCGGCGCGCCTGGACTCCTCCTTGGCCCGGGTGGCGTACTGGTCGACGTACTCCTGGCCGCTGAGCCGCATGATCTCGTACATGATCTCGTCGGTGATCGAGCGGAGGATGTAGCGGTCGTTCTCCATGCCCTCGTAGCGGGAGAAGTCGAGCGGCCTCCCGAAACGGACCACCGGGCGGGTGAACGTGCCGAACTTCTTGCCGGGCGGTGCCACGACATCGGTGCCGACCACGGCGACCGGGATCACCGGGACCTTCGTCTCGAGCGCGAGGCGGGCGACGCCGGTCTTGCCGCGGTAGAGCTTGCCGTCGTGGGAGCGGGTGCCCTCGGGGTAGATCCCGAAGAGCTCCCCCTGCTCGAGGATCCGCTTCGCGGCCGACAGCGCACCCTCGGCCGCGGAGGCGCCCGAGCGGTCGATCGGCACCTGGCCGGACCCGGCGAAGAACTTCTTCTGGAACCAGCCCTTGATGCCGGGGCTGTTGAAGTACTCGGCCTTCGCCACGAACGTCACGCGGCGGGTCAGGGTCAGGGGCATGAAGAGCCAGTCGGCGTACGAGAGGTGGTTGCTGGCGAGGATCGCGGGCCCCTCGTCGGGGATGTGCTGGGCGCCCTCGACGTGCGGGCGGAACACGATGCGGAGCACAGGACCCAGCGCGACCCACTTCAGGAACCAGTAGAACACTCTTCGAACCTCCCCAAGATCCCGGCGCGCTGCCCGCTGGATCCGACTGGTGGACCCGACGCCGCGAAGCCTAGACCCGCGGGACGCCGGGCGCCTCTCTGGTGCACAATTCGGCGCATGACCATCCACCCCATGGCCTCGCCGCTCTCCGTCGCGGCCAGGCCCGACCTGACCGGCGGGCGGCGGATCGGCGTCCTGCTCAGCCACGGCTTCACCGGCTCGCCGGCCTCGATGAAGCCCTGGGGCGAGTTCCTCGCGACACAGGGGTACGCCGTGGAGGTGCCGAGGCTCCCCGGCCACGGCACGTCGTGGCAGGACATGAACAAGACGGGCTGGGCCGACTGGTACGCCGAGGTGAGCCGCGCGTTCGAGAAGCTCTCCGCCGACAACGACGCCGTGGTCGTCGCGGGTCTCTCGATGGGCGGTGCGCTGGTGCTGCGCCTGGCCGCCGACCACCCGGACCGGATCGCCGGCGTCGTCGTCGTCAACCCCGCCGTGGCGACCAAGCGGCTCGACGTGAAGCTGCTGCCGGTGCTCAAGCACGTGGTCCCGTCCTTCCCGGGAATCATCAACGACATCAAGAAGGAGGGCGGCGAGGAGTACGGCTACACCCGCACCCCCCTGCGGGCGGCCCACTCGATGTTCAGCGCCTGGCCGCCCCTCGTCGCGGACCTGCCCAAGGTGACCGCGCCCCTGCTCTACTTCCGCTCGACGGTCGACCACGTGGTCGACGAGCTCTCGCAGCCCCTCATCACCGGCAAGGTCTCCTCGCGCGAGATCCTCGAGCGCAGGCTCGAGGAGAGCTACCACGTCGCGACGCTGGACAACGACGCCGACCGGATCTTCGAGGAGTCGGCGGCGTTCGTCGCGCGGGTGACGGGCGACTGACGGGCGTCTGCCGACCCCCGGGGGCCTAGGCTCGTGACGTGCAGCCCGACAACGAAGACGACGTCTGGCGCTCGATCGTCGAGAACTACGGCGACCGGGCCGACGTCGACCACCCCGAGGTCGACCTGCCGCCTCCGCCGGCCGCGCCCGCCTGGGACGACCCGGGCGACGAGTCCGGCGAGCCGCCTGCCGCCTGGGACGACGACCAGTTCGTGCCGCCACCGCCGCCGCCGCTGCCGCGCGTGGAGCCCGACCGTCTCGTCGCGTGGACCGGCCTCTTCGGCTCTCCCGCCCTGCTCCTGATCGCGCTGGTCCTCGGCCTGCACCTGCCGGCGTGGATCGGCTACCTGCTGGTCGCCTGGTTCATCGGCGGCTTCGCCTACCTCGTGGTCAAGATGCCCACCGGGCCCCGCGACCCGGGCGACGACGGCGCCCGACTCTGACCCACCCCCACGCGGGCACCGGCCCGGGGTGGCTAGTGTGCATCGAGTGAGTGAGAGCGAGACCGTCGAGATCACCGGTCACCTGATGGACACCGGCATCCTGAGCCGCATCCTCGATGACATCCGTGAGTACGGCGGCGACTACGTCATCGACAAGTTCGAGGTCGGCCACGAGGCCGCCGACACCTCCCGGGCCACGATCACGGTCACCGCGGAGGACGACCCGGCGCTGCAGCGGCTGCTGATGCGGCTGCAGACCCGTGGCGTCAACCAGGTCGACCCCGGCGAGGCCGAGGTCAGTCTCTGCGACACCGACGGCGTGTTCCCCGAGGGCTTCTACTCGACCACCAACCTCGCGACCAAGCTCCGCATCGCGGGTCGCTGGGTCGACGTCGAGAACCCCGAGATGGACTGCGGTCTCGTCGTCAGCTACGACGACTCCGGGGCGGTCACCCGTGTGGTGACGCTGCCGATGTCCGACGTCCGCGTCGGCATGGCGGTCGTCTGCGGCGCCAACGGCATCCGGGTCCAGGCACCCATCCTGGACAAGACCTCGGAGTCGTTCGGCTTCATGGAGTCCGACGTGTCCTCGGAGAAGCCCCAGGCGGTGCTGGTCCGCCAGGTGGCGGACGGCATGCGCGAGGCCAGGGCCGCCGGCAAGTTGGTCCTGTGGGTCGGCGGCCCCGGGGTCGTCCACACCGGTGCCGCGCCCGCGATGGTCGCCATGGTCGACGCCGGCTTCGTCGACGCCCTCTTCGCCGGCAACGCGCTGGCCACCCACGACATCGAGGCCTCCCTCTACGGCACCAGCCTCGGGGTCGACCTCGCGATGGGCCGCGGCGTCGAGCACGGCCACGAGCACCACATCCGGGCGCTGAACACGATCCGCAAGCAGGGCTCGATCCGGGCCGCGGTCGACAACGGCGTGCTCACCGGCGGCATCATGCACGCGCTGGTCAAGCATCAGAAGACATTCGTGCTCGTCGGCTCGGTTCGCGACGACGGCCCCCTGCCCGACGTCTACACCGACGTGATCGAGGGCCAGCGTGCGATGCGCGCGGAGATCGCCGACGTGGGCTTCTGCCTGATGGTGGCGACCATGCTCCACTCGGTCGCGACCGGCAACATCCTGCCGGCCTCGATCCCGCTCGTGTGCGTCGACATCAACCCGGCCACGGTGACCAAGCTCGCCGACCGGGGGTCGTCGCAGGCCCGCGGGATCGTGACCGACGTCGGGCTCTTCCTGGAGCAGCTGGCCGTCGAGCTGGTGCCGGGCTACCGCAGGGTCTAGCCCGCGACCACCGAGCGCACGAGGTCCGCGGCTCCCACGACGCCGGACTGCGGGCCCAGCTCGACACGCAGCAGCGGGGGTACGAGGCGGTCCGCGCCGCCGACCAGCGCGCGGGCGAGGGCGGCCCGGGCCGGCTCGAGAAGCCGGGCGCCCGCCGCCGAGACCCCGCCGCCGACCACGACGCAGTCGGGGTCGAACGCCGCGACCAGGTTGGCCACGCCGACGCCGAGCCAGTCCCCCACGGAGGCGAACGCCTGCCGGGCGACGAGGTCGCCGTCCTCGGCGGCGTCGGTCACCATCGGCCCGACCAGCAGGTCGGGGTTGCCCGAGCAGAGCTCCTCGAGCACCGTCGGCTCGTGGCCGATCCGGGCGCGGGCGTAGCGGACCAGCGCGTTCCCGGAGCAGTACTGCTCCCAGCACCCCCGGTTGCCGCACTCGCACGGCTGGCCGTCGGGCACGACCTGCATGTGGCCGAACTCCCCCGCCATCCCGTTGCGGCCCCGGTGCACCCGCCCACCGATGACGAGGGCGCCCCCGATGCCGGTGCCGAGCGTCAGCACGACGACGTCGGCCACGCCGCGGGCGGCGCCGTACGCGCACTCGGCGCGAGCCGTGCAGTTGGCGTCGTTGTCGAGCGCCACGACCGTGCCCCAGCGCTCCGCGAGCCGGGCCCGGACGTCCTCGCCGCGCCAGGGCAGGTGCGGCGCGAACATCACCCGTTCGCCGGCGGCGTCGACGAACCCGGCTGCTGCGATCCCGACGCCGTCGACGGGAGCACCGTCTGCGACCTCGACGACGGCCGCGGTGAGCGCGTCCTCGACGAGCCGGGCGTCGACCCTGCGCCCCGGAGTGGACCGGCGTGCGGTGCGCAGCACCTCGCCGGTGTCGGAGACCACCGCGGCGAGCACCTTGGTGCCCCCGACGTCGACACCGATGAAAAGGCCCACCCGGGTTACCGGCGGGCCAGGTCGGCGGCGCCGATCAGCCCCGCACGGTTGCCGAGCCGGGCCTTGCGGATCTCGAGGATGGGCCGGTGCTCGTGGGCGGTCAGCTGGGGCAGGAACGCCGCGCGCACCGGCGCGAGCAGCAGCTCGCCCGCCTCGCTGACGCCGCCGCCGATCACGACGACGGCGGGGTCGAGGACCTCGGTGAGGGAGGCGATGCCCTCCCCCAGCCAGGTGCCGAGGATCGCGAGCTGACCGATCGCGAACGGGTCCCCGTCGCGGGCCGCGTCGGTGATGAGGGGTCCGGTGATCTTGAGCGGGTCACCGCCGGCCAGCTTGAGCAGGGGCTGGGACAGCGGCGAGCCGCCCGCCGCCGCCGCACGTGCCTCGCGCACGAGCGCCGACCCGCTGCCGTACTGCTCGAAGCAGCCCTTCTTGCCGCAGCCGCAGACGATCCCGTCCGGCACGACCCGCATGTGGCCGATCTCGGCGCCGACCCCGAAGGCACCGCGGTAGAGCTCGCCGTCGAGGACCACACCCCCGCCCACGCCGGTGCCGACGGTGACCAGCAGCAGGTCGTCGACGTCGTGACCCGCACCGAACCTGAACTCGCCCCACGCCGCGGCGTTGGCGTCGTTCTCGATCACGACCGGGAGGTCCAGACGGCGCTCGAGCTCGCCCTTGAGGTCGACGTCGCGCCAGGCCAGGTTCGGCGAGAAGAGCACGGTGGACCGCGCCTTGTTGATGTAACCGGCCGCGCCGACACCGACCGCGGCGATGTCGTGGCGCGAGCTCAGCTCCTTGACGAGGCCGGCGATGGCGTCCTCGATCGCCTCGGAGTCGGTCGCCGGGGACTCCACCCGGTGCTCCTCGAGGATCGTGCCGTCCTCGTCGATCACTCCGCCGGCGATCTTCGTGCCACCGACATCGACCCCACAGGCCAGCGTCATCGGTCATCCTCCTCGGGCCAGGCCCCGTCGGTGTCGTCGTCGAGGTCGTCGTCGGTGTCGTCGTCGAGGTCGATGCGCTCGACCCCGGTGCCGCGCGCCCCACCAGGTTCTCCGGCGCGCGCGTCGGGCGGTACGGCGGTCGCGAGCAGGCCCGCCGCGGCCTGCAGGAGCGAGGTCGCCGCCACCGCGAGATGCTCCCGCACCTCCGGGGACGTCTGCCGCAGCGCGTGGACCGTGCGGCAGATCGGGCAGTAGGTGCACTCCGCGCTGCCGGTGGCGACGTGCCCGTTGGCCTCGCGGGCCCAGTCCGAGAGCGCGCCGAGGAGCTTGACGGCCTCGTCCGAGACGCTGCCGACGTCGTCCGGCTCCTCGCTCACGGCGTCCTCTCCTCGTGCTTCACGGCCCGGTCCTCGAACCTGACCCTCAGCTCACCCTGCTCGACGCGCGCTCCTGCGACGCGGTGTCGGGCCAGCCCTGCGGGGAGGGTGAGGAGACGACGATACGACCCCACGG
>JAOPXF010000358.1 GCA_025965295.1 Nocardioides sp. | reverse complement strand
CGCTCGAGACCGAGCCGGTAGCGTTCATGCGGTGACCCTACTCGCGCAGGCGGCCTCGGGGCCGAGCTGCTACAGCCGACTCACGAACGACTGGATCTGCGGGCAGTACCTGCGCGATCGCCAGTCGGAGCTGGTGGACGCGACCACCCAGCACATCTGGATCACGGTCGTCTCGGTGGTCGTCGGCAGGGTGATCGCCTTCCCGCTGGCGTTGGGCGCGCGCCGCTTTCCGCGCTTCGAGTCGACGATCCTCGGCATCAGCACCGGCATCTACACGATCCCGTCGCTGGCGCTGTTCCCGCTGCTGGTGCCGTTCACCGGTCTCACCCCGACGACGGTCGTGATCGGCCTGGCGCTGTACGCGCTGACGATCCTGGTCCGCGCGATGCTCGAGGGCCTGCGCGCGGTGCCGGCCGACGTCCGCGAGTCCGCGACCGGTCTCGGCTACGGCGCCACGAAGCTGCTCTTCCGGATCGAGCTGCCGCTCGCACTTCCGGTCATCATGGCCGGCCTCCGGGTCGCGACGGTGTCCACGGTCGCCCTCACGACGGTCGGCTCGCTGGTGGCGTACGGCGGCCTCGGCAACCTGATCAAGGACGGCGTCAACACCAACTTCCGGGCCGAGCTGCTGGCCGCCGCCGTCCTCTGTGTGCTGCTCGCGATCGTGCTCGACGTGCTGATCGTCGTCGCCCAGCGGCTCCTGACCCCGTGGACGAGAGGGGCGCAGGTATGACGGTCTTCGGCGACACCTGGGCCTACCTCACCGACCGCGCCAACTGGTCCGGTGACAGCGGGATGCTGCACCTGCTGCTCCAGCAGCTGCTGCTCTCCGTCTCCGCGCTGGCGCTGGCCGCGGCCGTCGGGCTCCCGATCGCGCTCTGGCTGGGCCACCTCGGCCGCGGCGGCTTCCTCGCGATCAACATCTCCAACATCGGCCGCGCGGTGCCCACGTTCGCGCTGCTCGCCCTCTTCGTCACGGCCGACTTCCCGGGCCGAGCCGAGTTCGGCCCCTACGGCCGCGCCGGGCTGGCGACCCTGCTGGCGCTCACGCTCTTCGCGCTGCCGCCGATCATCACCAACTCCTACGTGGCCATGCGCGAGGTCCCGGCCGACGTCCGGCAGGCCGCCGATGGCATGGGGATGACCGGCGCCCAGAAGTTCTTCCGTGTGGAGCTGCCGCTGGCGCTCCCGCTGGTGATGTCCGGCGTACGCCTGGCATTGGTGCAGGTCTGGGCGACCGCCACGATCGCGGCACTGGTCGCAGGTCCCGGACTGGGGCGCGTCATCACCGACGGGTTCTTCCGCACCAACTACGGCAAGGGGCTCGCCGGCGCCGTCGTCGTGGCCCTCGTGGCGCTGGCGCTGGAGCTCCTGGCCGCCGGCGTCCAGCGGGCCCTCGACCCCAACCCCCGCGAATCGTCACCGAAACGTGAGCGCGGAATGTCCCAGGACCCCCCTATGTTGAGTCCGGACGCCGGCGCCACCGCCAGCTGAGCAGCACCCGCTTCATCCGGACACGCGCGACCTCGTCGCGGGACACAGAAGGAACACCCACCATGCAGGTACGACGCTCTCTCGCCGCGGTGCTTGCCGTCGGCTCCCTCTTCTTCGCCACCGCGTGTGCGGGGGACGACCTCGACAGCTCCGCCAAGGATGACAACACCCCGTCCTCCGAGCCCACCGCCGGCTCGGGAGGCGGCCCGGTCACGATCGCCAGCCAGAGCTTCCCGGAGGCAGCGCTGGTCGCCTCGATGTACGACCAGCTCCTGACCAACGCGGGCTACGACACGACCGTCAAGCTGGTCGACGCGCGCGACGCCTACATGGCGACCTTCCCCAAGACCATCGACGTCGTGCCGGAGTACGTCGGCGGCATCGTCAACTTCCTCAACTCGGCCAAGAACGGCGACAACGCCAAGCCGATCACGGCCGGCGATGGCCAGGAGCTCGCCGACGCGGGTGCCGGCCTGCTGAAGGAGCAGGGCATCACGCTGCTCGACCTCTCCGAGGCCACCGACACCAACGCCTTCTTCGTCACCCAGGACTACTCCGAGTCCGAGGGCGTCACCAAGCTCTCCGACCTCGAGGGCGACTCGGTCACGCTGGCCGCCGCCCCCGACTGCGAGGGCCGCCTCGACTGCGAGGGTGGCCTGTCCGACGACTATGGCATTGACATCAAGGAGGTCCTGCCGCTGGGCTACGCCAGCGACCAGACCTATCAGTCGGTCATCGACGGCGAGTCCGAGCTGGGCGAGACCAGCACCACCGACGGCACCCTCGAGTCGCAGGGCCTGGTCGTCCTCGAGGACGACAAGCACATCCAGCCCGCACAGAACCTCGTGCCCGCCGTGAGCGACGAGTTCCTCGCCGCCCACCCGGACGTCGCGGACACCCTCAACGCCCTGATGGCCGCGCTCACCACCGAGAAGCTCACCGAGCTCAACGGACGGGTGGCCGTCGACCGCGAGAAGCCCGAGGACGTCGCCAAGGACTTCCTCACCGAGGCGGGCCTGCTCTGACACCCGGGAGCGGCAGCCGGAGCGTGCCAGCCACGCCCCGGCCGCCGCTACCCTGGGCCGCATGGCCGGCAGCTCGCTCCCACGGCGGTTCGCCGGCGTCGCCGCCGGCGCCCTGCCCCCGGCCGCGCGCCAGCTGCTCCGGCGCCGTCTGGGCCACCGGCTCGGCATTCCGGGAGCCGACGCCGGCCTCGTCTCGGTCGTGGTGGTCTGCGACGTCCGCGACCTGCCCCGCCTGCCCGTGGCGCTCGACTCGGTGCTCGGCCAGTCCCACGCCCACCTCGAGCTGCTCCTGTGCCCGGTCGCCGAGGCGGTCGAAGCGATCGCTCCCGTCGTCGAGAGCCTCCGGGACGTCCGCGTCCGGGTCCATGCGG
>JAOPXF010000329.1 GCA_025965295.1 Nocardioides sp. | reverse complement strand
GTGATCACGATCAAGCCCGAGGCGAGCGTCCGGGAGCTGATCTCCCTCCTCGCCGAGCCCAACGTCGGCGCGCTGATCGTCAGCTCCGACGGCACGTCGCTCGACGGCATCGTCAGCGAGCGCGACGTCGTGCGCCGCCTGCACAGTGACGACGCGGTGCTCGACGGGACCGTGGGCACGATCATGACCGCCGTCGTCGAGACGTGCGACGAGAACAGCCTGCTCGACGACCTGATGAAGACGATGACCGAGCGTCGCATCCGGCACGTTCCCGTCGTCAAGGACGGCAACATCGCCGGCATCATCAGCATCGGCGACGTGGTGAAGCACCGGATCGACCAGCTGGAGTTCGAGCGCGACCAGCTCGACAGCTACGTCCACCAGACCTGAGGCAGGCACGCGCGGCCTCGCTCGCTATCGTGGACGGGCACATCCCGACCACGTGAGGACACCGCCACCATGGACAAGCCCGAGATCGACTTCTTCGACCCCGAGCCGCCGACCGACCTGGTCGTCACCGACGTCACCGAGGGTGACGGCGCCGAGGCCGCCGCCGGGAACACCGTGTCGGTCCACTACGTGGGCGTGGCGCACTCGACCGGCGAGGAGTTCGACGCGTCGTACAACCGCGGCGAGCCGCTGCAGTTCCGCCTCGGCATCGGCCAGGTCATCTCCGGCTGGGACCAGGGCGTCCAGGGCATGAAGGTCGGCGGCCGTCGCCAGCTCGTCATCCCGCCGCACCTCGGGTACGGCGACCGCGGTGCCGGCGGCGTCATCAAGCCCGGCGAGACCCTGATCTTCGTCGTGGACCTGCTCGCCGTCAGCTGACCGCTGACCCGCCCGAAAGTGGCGGGTCACCAGGGGAGGTCGTCGCCGGCGCTCTCGTCGGCGACGCGGGCCGAGAGGCCACCCAGGGTGACCACGTCGCCCCGCACGAGCTGGCGGCCGCGACGGGTCTCGACCTCGCCGTTGACCAGGACGGCGCCCCCTGCCACCAGCGGCTTGGCCTCGGCGCCGGTCTCGACCAGGTTCGCCAGCTTGAGGAACTGCCCCAGCCGGATGGACTCGTCGCGGATGGCTACGTCGATCGGCTGGCTCATGCGGACAGTCTCGCAGCCGCTCACGCGACGAGGACGCTCACGGTGTGGATGAGCACGCCGACCAGGCCACCCACGATGGTGCCGTTGATCCGGATGAACTGCAGGTCGCGACCGACGTGCAGCTCGATGCGCCGGGCGGCCTCCTTGCCGTCCCAGCGCTCGATCGTGTGGGTGATCACCGCGGTCACCTCGGTGCCGTAGCGGTCGACCGCGAAGACCGCGACGTCCGCGGCGATCCCGTCGAGCCGGCGGCGCAGGTCCTCCTCCGCCAGCAGCCGCTCGGCGAAGCGGCACACCTCGGTGAGCAGCCGCTCGCGGACGGCCCCCTCGGGGTCCTTGAGCGAGCTCTGGAGGGCGCGGCGCAGCGCATTCCAGAGCGAGATGCTGGACGCGACGACCTGGGGGTGGTCGAGGATCCGCTCCTTGAGCCGCTCGGTGCGCTGCTGGGTGTCGGGGCTCTCCAGCAGGTCGCGCGCGAGCTGGGCGAGCATGGAGTCGAACGCCCGGCGGGCGTGGTGGTGGGGATCGTCGCGGATGTCGCCGACCCAGCGCACCAGCTCGCGGTTCACCCGGTCGGTGACCGCCTCGTTGAGACGTGGCGGCGCCCACCACGGCGCGCGCTCGCCGAGGATCTCGGCGACGGTGTCGGGATTCTCCCGGAGCCACTCGTGCAGCTCCTCGAGGGCGAGGTCGACGAGCCCGTGGTGCAGGTCGTCGCGGACCATCTCACCGAGCATCCCCCCGAGCAGCGGCGAGATCGGCTCCTCGCGGAAGCGCGGCACCAGGGCCTGGCCCACCAGGTCGGCCACGTGCTCGTCGCGGACCTTGCCGAGCCCGATGGACGCGACGTCCGAGACCTCGTCCACGACGCGCCGGGCGTTGGCGGGGTCCGAGAGCCAGCGCCCCACCCGCTCCGAGATCGTCGCGACCCCGATCCGGTCGCGGATGATGTCCTCCTGGAGGAAGTTCTCGCCGACGAACTCCTGCAGGCCCCTCCCGAGGTCGTCCTTGCGCTTCGGGATCAGGGCGGTGTGCGGGATCGGCAGGCCGAGCGGGTGCTTGAACAGAGCCGTGACCGCGAACCAGTCGGCGATCGCGCCGACCATCGAGGCCTCGGCTCCGGCGTTGACGTAGCCCAGGAAGCCGTCCCGGTCGAGGGTGGCGACGTACACCACGGCGGCGAAGCCGAGCAGCGACACGGCGAGCGTGCGCATCCGGCGCAGGCCGCGACGGCGCCCCTCGTCGGCGGCGGGGTCGGAGGTGATCATCGAGGTGGCCATCGGACGCGATTGTCCCCCACACGGCGTCGAGCCTCGGCAGCGCGCATGCCAGAATGCCCCGCATGTCGCGCACCGTCATCACCTTCGGCACGTTCGACGTCTTCCACGTCGGCCACCTCCGGGTGATCGAGCGGGCCGCGGCGCTCGGCGACCGTCTGGTCGTCGGCGTCTCGGCCGATGCGCTCAACCTTCGCAAGAAGGGCCGCGAGCCGGTCTTCAGCGAGGGGGAGCGACTCGCGATCGTCGCCGCGCTCAAGGCGGTCGACGAGGTCTTCGTCGAGGAGAGCCTCGAGCTCAAGCGCGACTACATCCAGCGGTTCGGTGCCGACGTGCTCGTCATGGGCGACGACTGGGCCGGCCGCTTCGACGAGTTCGAGGACATCTGCGAGGTCGTCTACCTGCCGCGTACTCCGGCCATCTCCACCACCGCACTGATCGAGAAGATCTCCGCGACGGGTTGACCCAATTCGGCGCCGATGGTTTGGGGGGACGGCCGACCTGGGCAGGCTCGCAAGGAACCCGTACGGCGCGCCACTCGGCGTCCGTCACGACTCGGACCACGGGTCACTCACCAGCAAAGGGGAATCATGCGTCGTTCCATCGCCGCCACCGCGGTCGCCATGGGCATGGCCCTGTCTGTGATGTCGGTTGCGACATCGTCCGCGACCGACGGAGGGAAGTCCACGCCGGACACCTCCGCCGGGCAGGATCTCGCGGCTCGCCAGGCAGGCCAGGCCCTCAGCAGGGCACAGGACATTCTCTCGGGCAAGGCGGACAACGGCACCGCGAAGCGGGTGGAGGCCACCCTGGCGCTCCGCGACCTCTTCGTCTCGCTCCCCTCCCTCGACACCACCCAGCGCCAGCAGGCCCACCGCGCGCTGGCCCGCCCCACCGACGGGGCCAGCGACCCGAACGGTGACGGCTACGCCGTGCCGGCCGTCAGGAAGTGCAAGGGCAGCTTCTGCATGCACTGGGTCACCAGCACCGCGGACGCCCCGCCCAGCAAGGCGTGGGTCATGAAGAACCTCAAGACCATGAACCAGGTCTGGCACCTCGAGGTCGGCAAGCTCAACTACCGCAAGCCGGTCAAGGACCGTCACCGCGGCGGCAACAAGAAGTTCGACGTCTACCTCAAGGAGCTCGGCTCGGAGGGGCTCTACGGCTACTGCGCCCCCGAGTACCGCAAGCCCGGCACCAAGTGGCTCGCGTCTGGCTACTGCGTCCTCGACAACGACTTCGCTCAGGCGCAGTACGGCGCCCCGCCGGTGCAGAGCCTCCGGGTCACGGCCGCGCACGAGTTCTTCCACGCCATCCAGTTCGGCTACGACTACCACGAGGACCCCTGGTTCATGGAGGCCACGGCCACCTGGATGGAGGAGCGCTTCGCCGACGGCGTCAACGACAACCGCCAGTACCTCCCCTACGGGCAGGTGAAGCAGCCCGGCTCGTCGCTCGACGTCTTCAACCCGCAGGGCTTCAACCAGTACGGCAACTGGCCCTTCTTCGAGTTCCTCAGCAGCCACTTCGGCAAGAACACCGTCCACCAGATCTGGAACAAGGCGGGCGCGTCGTACGGGCTCCCGAACCAGTCCTCGATGAAGGCCGTCTCGTCGGTGCTGCGACACCACGGTGGCCTGAAGGGTGTCTTCGCTCGTTACGCCGCCGGCAACACGGCCCCCGGGTCCAGCTACCCGGAGGGCAAGAGCTGGCCGAGTGCCACGATCGCGAAGCACTGGCACCTCACCCAGGCCCGCAAGAAGGCCGGTGCCGCCTTCACGATCAACCACCTGTCCTCGCGCAACGCGCTGGTCAACCCGACGGCGTCACTGAAGAAGAAGAGCTGGATGCTCCGGGTCGTCGTGAACGGGCCCAGCCGCAAGGCGGCGCCGGCGGCGTACATCATCGTCAAGCGCAAGCACGGCCACTCGATCAAGCGGGCGGTGCACCTGAACAAGAAGGGTCACGGCAAGGCCAAGGTGCCGTTCAGCAGCAAGAAGGTGAAGGGCGTGACGATCACGCTGGCCAACGCCTCCACCCGCTACAACTGCTGGGAGCGGACGTACTACTCCTGCCAGGGCCGACCCAAGGACCAGGGCAGCAAGTACCACCTCACGGTCGTCGCGTTCAAGCACAAGCGCTGACCGGGTAGCCGGGGGCCGAGAGGCCCGACAGACGGGCGTCCGACTGGCTCTTCGAGGGCCGGCCGGGCGCCCGGCGTCATTGGGCGCGGGCTCACGAGCGCTGGGTCGCAAGTCGGTCGGACGCCGGTGTCGGGGACCCGGGGCCGGGGAGCGTCCGGGGGTCGACGACGAGGACCGGGCACCTGGCCTCGCGCAGCACCGCCCCGGCCACGGGCCCGAGGTGCGGGCCGAGCGGGATCAGCGCGTCGTGCCGGCCGACCACCAGCAGCTGGGACTCCCCGGAGGCGCGGACCAGGGCGTCCGCCGCGTGGTCGTGGCGGGCCTCGATCCGGACCGGGACGCCCGCGGCCGCGTCCCCGAGCCCCTCGAGCACGGCGGTGATCTCGGCGCGCGCCCGTCGGGCCCAGGTGTCGTCCTGGGTGCGAGACATGATGATGTCGTCGTAGGCGTTCGGGAACGACCAGGTGTGCAGCAGCTGGAGGGTGGCGTGCCGCGCGCGGGCCTCCGCGAGGGCGGCCGCCACGACCGCCCGACTCCGAGCGGGTACGTCGACACCCACCGTGACGGTCGCCGGGGTGTCGTCAGCGGGTGGCGTCCAGTCGGCGGGCACGGAGACGACCGGTACGTGCGCGTGGGCGGCCACGCCGCTGGAGACGGAGCGGCTCACGACCTGCATCAGGCGGCCGAGCTCACGGTGCTGGAGCACGACCATGCGCGCGTTGTCCACGGCCTCCACGATCGAGGAGACCACGGGTCCGTCGACGAGCTGGGTGGTCAGGACCATGCCCCCGGGCAGCAGGTCGTGGGCGCGTTCGGCCGCCGCCTGGAGCGTCTGCCGCCCGATGAGCGTGACGTCGGCCAGGTCGTCGAGCATCAGCTCCGGGCCGCTCGGCACCACGTGGACGACATGGACGAGGTGCAGTCCGGAGCCTCCCCGGGCCGCCTCGGCGATCGCGAAGTCGAGTGCCCCGTCGAAGGGGTCGTTGCCGATCGCGACGACGACGGGCTTGGAGCTCTGCTCGGTCATGGCTGCCTCCAGAATGGTCGTTTCTCGTCACCTCCACAGTGGTCCTCGCGGTGACCGCGGTGAAGGGACCAACGTCCCGTGGCCAAGCGGTCCGATGCCCCTGATGCACTGCGTGCCCCAGCCGGCCACCGTGCCCTAGCCTGTGCGGATGCCTCCGAGCTCCCCGCGTCCGCTCGCGGTCACCTCGGCGGTCGCGCTCGTCTCCGTCGGGCTCGTGGTGCTCGCCGTGGGCCGGGGCTGGCTCGGCGCTGACGTCGGTCGTGGTGACGAGTTCTGCGAGGCAGCCGGAACGGGCTGGGTGAAGCAGCCCGCCAACACGTGGTCCAACCTCGGCTTCGTCGTCGCGGGCCTGCTGGTCGCGTGGCGCGCGGGCCGTCCGGACCGGATCGGCCAGGTGCTCCCCCGCAACCCGGGGGTGGCGACGGCGTACGCCTGCGTCGTGGTCCTGCTCGGCCCGGGCAGTGCCGCGATGCACGCGACCCAGTCGGCGGCCGGAGGACATCTCGACGTGCTCAGCATGTACGTCCTGGGGTCCTTCGCCGCGGCGTACGCCCTGATGCGGTGGTTCGGTCGCGACCGTTGGTTCCTCGCCCAGGTCTTCTCGCTCGCGGTGGCGGCGTGCGAGCTGGTCGGGAGCTACGACGGCGCGGTGCCGGTGGTGCTCCACGCGGGGAATCTGGCGTTCGGCGCGCTGGTGCTGACAGCGGTCCTGCTCGAGGTTGCCCTGGCGCGCCGCAGCGGCACCCGCACCGACCTGCGATGGGGTGCCGCCGCGGTTGCCACGATCCTGGTCGCGTTCGCGATCTGGACCGTCTCCCGGCACGGCTGGTGCGATCCCCACTCGTGGGTGCAGGGCCATGCCGCGTGGCACCTGCTGGGCGCGGTGTCGGCGTACCTGCTGTTCCGGCTGTGGGCCAGCGAGCGCGCTCAGGCGAACCCGCGGCTGGCCAGCGGCTCGAGCAACATCCGCTCGGCGTAGGGACGAGCGCCCGATCGACGTGGTCGAGGACGTCCGCGATCACGTGGTGCCGGCCTGGCCCCGGACTCACCGGGCAGAGCGCCACTCGCCGTCCTCCTCCACCAGCAGCCCGAGGCGCCGGAACTCCTCCAGCCACCCCACCATCGGCCAGGTCCCCCAGCGCCGACGGAACACCCGGGCGTTGCGCAGGATCGCGTCCACGTGCTGCACGGGCGGGTCCTGCGTGGGGTGGTGCTGGTGATAGGCCCGGGCGTCCCCGAGCCAGCCCAGACCCAGGCCCTCCTGAACGGCCACCCTGGCGAAGTCGGTGTCCTCTCCGCCGTACCCGCGGTACTCCTCGCAGAAGCCACCGGAGCGCAGCCAGCCGTCTTGGTGCACGGCGAAGGACAGCGACCAGAACAGGTCGGGGTCGGCGCCGAGGGTCCGCGCGCCCGGGGCCGGGGCCGGACGGGCCGGATGCGGCCGGTCCGCGTCGGGCAGCCGGCACAGGTCGTAACCCTCCGGTGGCGGGGGCGGCAGGTAGGTCACCGGCCCGGACCACACCACGTCCGGGCACTCGCCGGCTGCCCGCGTGTACGCCGCGACCAGGTCCTCACCCGCCGCGCAGTCGACGTCGAGGAAGACCAGGACGTCGGCCCCCTCGTCGAGCGCGGCGCGGGCACCGGCGTTCCGCGCGGCCGCGAGGGGCAGGCTCGCGGAGTCCGCCGGCATGGGCACGACCCTGGCCGGCACGCCGCGGTCGGGCCGCCAGCCGGCGAGGACGTCGTCACCCATCGCCACGACCACGTAGGAGTCCGGGAGCATCGTGCCGGTGCTCAGCGAACGGTGCTGCAGGCGCAGGTGTCCGTGCCGGCCGTGCGCGATCGTGACCACCGCCGTCGTCATGCGGGCACCGGTCGGCCGGTCTCTTCCATCGCACCCCGGAGCACGTCGGCGAATCGGGCGGCGGCGCCGCCATCGGTCCAGGACGACCACGCGGTGCCATCCAGCGCCCGCGCCTGCTCGAGTCGCCTCGGCCAGCCCGAGGTCGGGAACGACCGCTCGACCAGGACCGGCCACGGGCCCCAGGCCAGGGCGCGAGCGGTCGTCGCCTGCTCCTCGTGCGGCCTCGCCGCCGGCACCACGACGGCCGGACGCCGGGCTGCGGCGACCTCGGCCAGGGCGCCGAGGCCGGCGTGCGTGATGACGACGTCGGCGCGTCGCAGCGCTCCGGACGGGTTCTCAGTCCAGGAACCGGCCGCTCTCCCCAGCACGGTCCACTCCCATCCCGGTGTCGCGGCGCGGGCCGCGGCCCAGCACTCCGGCCCGGGCTGGCCACCACCGTTGCCGAGCAGCACCGTGACCCGCCGCGACGAGGTGCCGGAGGGAGCGTCGTCGGCCACCGGGAAGCGCGATAGGCCGCCGACGTGCTGAAGGCGACGTCGGTCCGTGGCCGACAGCCCGGTCACCAGGCCGGTGGCGGACTCCGGCCAGGGGGCGACCAGGGCGGTGGAGACGCCGTACCCCAGCCGGTGAGGCTCGTCCCCCCGCCGACCTGGCAGCACCACGGAGACGACCGGCACACCGTGCAGCCGCGCGAGAAGGGCCACCTCGACGGAGACGTCGGCGACGAGCAGGGCCGGCCGCTGCTCCGTGATCCAGGCGGAGACGGCCGCCATCCGCCCGCGCAGCCCGTCGTCGTGCAGGGGCGCCCAGTGCAGCCGGCCCCCCGCGGTGACGTCCCCCTGGGACGGCGCGGAGTCGTCCGGGACGAGCTCCACCCAGGGACCCGTCCACGCAGGCGGACGAGGCAGCGACGAGAGTCCGGTGACGGGCACGTCGAGCTCGCGTGCCACGGCCAGGGCATGGTGCGCGTGTCCGGCGCCCTGGTGGTGGACGTAGTAGCCGATCACGCCGCGCTGCCCAGGCTCCGGAGGGCGAAAAAGCGCTCATAGGCGTCGACCATCGCCGTGAGGGAGTGGTGCTGCACCGCATGGGCGCGCGCCGCCGCGCGATCGCGGGTCCGCGCGACGTGGAGTGCGCGGGCGAGGTCGTCGACGTCTCCGGGACGGGCGAGCTCGCCGGTCTCCGGGGTCAGGATCTCGCCCATCGCGCCGCGGTCGTAGGCGGCGACCGGAGTCCCGCATGCCAGCGCCTCCGAGCACACCAGCCCGTAGGGCTCGTCCCAGGCGGGGGTGACCAGCGCCACCGACGCCCCGCCGAGCAACGTGGCCAGCTCGCGGTGGCGCAGGTGGCCGACGTACTGCATGTCCCCGCCCAGCCGGGGCGCGACCCGTGAGTCGAAGTACTCGGCGTCCACGACGGGCCCGGCGAGCCGGAGCGGCACGCCTGCCCTCCGCGCCGCGTCGATGGCCTCGTGTGGAGCCTTCTCCGGCACCATCCGGCCCGACCACACGGCAGGGCCCCCGCCCGCACCGGGCCGCCAGACGTCGGTGTCGACACCGTTCAGGATCGGCGTGCACCTCACCAGGTGGGACCACGACGCCGCCGCGGACCGGCTGACCGCGGTGAAGTCGAGGGTCCGCGACGCGAGGAGCACCGCCGACTCGAGCCAGGGAACGGGCGGCGTGTGCAGGGTGGTCACGACCGGGACCGACAGCGTCTCGGCCATCGCCACGGGCAGGTAGTGGAGGCTGTTGTTGTGTACGACGTCGAAGCGCTCCGCTCCCGACCTCGCGAGCTCGAGCATCAGGCCCAGGTAGGCGTGGTGGTCGGCCAGCCACGCGTCGGGAAGGGCGCCCACGTCGGCCCTCGCCGCCACGCTCGCCCGGTAGCCGGCAACCGGCAGCTCGGTCACGCGCAGCCGGGGGTCGGAGCCCGGCGCCGCGAAGACCGTCACCTGGTGGCCTCGTCGTCCCAGCTCGCGAGCCAGGACGTGCGTGAGTGCCTCGAGCCCTCCGGCGAACGGCTCGCGGATGGGAAACCGGTTCGACGCGATCAGGCAGATGCGCATGCGTCGCCTCCCGCCCTCGCGGTGAGCGAGCGGTACAGCACCTCGTGCGTCTCCGCGATCTCCCGGCGCTCACGTCGTCTCGTCTCGATCGAGGCACCGAACCTCGGTCGGTCGCGGTACGCCGTCACCAGGGCCTCTCGCAGGGACTCGGCGTCGTACGTCGACTCGTCGTGGACGTAGGAGAGCACCGGTCCCTGCTCCGCGAAGTAGCCGCACGTCGGCGCCACCACGGTAGTGCCGAGGTCCCGGCACGCCTCCAGCCAGCCGGAGTGCGTGCCGAAGCGGTAGGGCAGCACCGACACGTCGAGCGAGGAGAGGTAGGACCAGAGCGCGGCATCCGGCAGGAAGTCGTGGACGAGCAGCTCCAGCTCGTCAGCAGCAGCCCGGGAGCGCAGGTAGCCGGCAAGGCGGGCGTCGCGCCGCGCACCGTCCTCGTCGAGCACGTCGCGGTGCGCGTTGACCTGGAGGACCGCGCCCGGCAGCTCCCGCACCGTGTCCACCAGGGTGGGCAGGATGCGCATCGGGTCCATGCTGGCGCGCAGGCTCTTCACGTGCAGGCCCACCCGGAAGGTCGTCGAGCGCCCCCGCCGCCCCCGGCAGTCCAGCGCGACCGCCATGGTTCGTAGGTCGACCACGTGGGGATGGGGCACGACCCTGCTGATCCGGCCCCAGCGCCGCAGGATCTCGTCCGCGGCTCCGGGAGTGAGGGTGACGAGGGCGTCGGCCGCGGGGACCAGGACGTCGAGCTGCTCGTCGTGCAGCGCCCGCGACTCGTGGTGGGGGTTGCGCAGGTCGTGGACGGTGTACACCAACGGCTTGCCCCGGTCCCGGAGGACGGCCACCAGCTCGGAGAGCTGCTCCGGGGAGCAGGCGTCGAAGCCGAACTGCACGTGGTAGACGTCGAACTCGTGCTCGGCCACCCACGCGGGCCGGAGCATCACCGGGGGCCACCACTTCGAGACCGCCGACCGGTCCGGGCTGTCCGGGTCGGGGTCGGGCAGTCGCATCGGCCCGGGCCCGAGCTCCGGAGACAGGTGGCGGACGTAGACATGGTTCTCCGGCACCGAGGCCACCACGACCCGCGAAGGTGGCCGTCCCGGGTGTACTGGGGTGAGGTTCAGGTCGTGCACCGACAAGACGTACCCGTGCCCCTCGGGCCGCAACCCACCCCCGAGGGTGAGTTGCGGGTCCCTGCCGTCGCCCCGGGTAGGGGCCGGCCCCGGGCGTGCTAGGGCTTGAAGACGACCTTGATCGTGCCGTCCTGCTTCTTCTGGAAGTTCTCGTACGCCGCCGGCGCGTCGGCGAGCGAGACCTGGTGGGTCGCGAACTGCTCGGTGCCCAACGGGTCGGCGTCGTCGACGAGCAACGGCATGATGTCGTCGACCCAGCGCTTGATGTTCGCCTGACCCATCCGGAACTGGAGCTGCTTGTCGAACATCGTCAACATCGGCATCGGGTCGGACTGACCGCCGTAGACCCCGATCAGCGAGACCGTGCCACCCCGGCGGACGGCGTCGATCGCGGTGTAGATCGCTGACATCCGGTCGAGGCCGGCCTTGTCCATGATCGCCGCGGAGAGCCGCTTCGGGAGCACGTTGAAGAGCTTCTGCCCCATCTCCGCGACGGGCGAGCCGTGCGCCTCCATGCCGACCGCGTCGATGACGGCATCGGCTCCACGGCCCTGCGTGAGCGAGCGGACCTCCTCGCCGACGTCGTCGACGGCGGAGAGGTCGATGACCTCGGCGCCGCGGCCGCTGACCCGGGCCAGCCGCTCCGGGACCCGGTCCACACCGATCACCCGAAGGCCCTGGTGGAGGGCGATCCGGCAGGCCATGTCGCCGATCGGGCCCAGGCCGAGCACCAGGAGCGTGCCACCCTCCGGGGTGGCGGCGTACTGGACGGACTGCCACGCGGTGGGCAGCACGTCTGACAGGAACAGGAAGCGCTCGTCGGGCGGGCCCTGCGGCACCTTGATCGGCATGAACTGAGCCTGGGGCACGCGGAGCAGCTCCGCCTGCGCGCCGGGCACCTCGCCGTACAGCTTGCTGAAGCCGAACAGGGCGGCGCCCATGCCCTGGTCGCGGACCTGGGTGGTCTCGCACTGGGTGTGCAGTCACTGCGTGCACATCCAGCAGTGCCCGCAGCAGATCTGGAAGGGCATCACGACGCGGTCACCGACGTTGAGGTCGCCCGCCTCCGGGCCGACCTCCTCGACGA
>JAOPXF010000327.1 GCA_025965295.1 Nocardioides sp. | reverse complement strand
GCACCGCACCTTCCACCGTGCGGCGTCCTACACCGAGGGCCGCTCCACCAAGCGCTCCCGTGACGAGCGGGCCCTCAAGCGCAAGAGCACCTGGGGCAAGACCGTCGCGGCCGGCGAGTGGGCCGTCTCCGAGTGGGACGCGCTCAAGCGGCTGTGGACCCTCGGCCTGCCGGTGCCCTACCCGGTGCAGATCGACGGGACCGAGATCCTCATGGAGTGGATCACCGTCGACGGCGAGACCGCGCCACGGCTGGCTCAGACCCGGCCCGCACCGGACCTGCTCCAGTCGTACTTCGACCAGCTCCGTGACGCGCTCGCGCTGATGGTCCAGGACGGGATCGTGCACGGCGACCTCTCGCCGTACAACATCCTGGCCGCGGGCGAGCGCCTGGTGATCATCGATCTGCCGCAGATCGTCGACCTGGTCGGCAACGTCAACGGCATGGACTTCCTGATGCGCGACTGCGCGAACGTGTGCACGTGGTTCCGGGCCCGGGGGCTCGAGGTCGACGAGCACGAGCTGTTCGGGGAGCTGATGGCCCACGCGTTCTGAGGCAGGGCGTCGTGCTCAGACCGCTGAGGCAGGATGACCGCATGCGTCAGACCAGGGGCCGTTCGATCCAGGTGCAACCGCTGGTGCGCGGCGGGGTCTCGTTGCCCGCGGGGCTGCCCGTCGATCCCTACCGGCACGGCCTCTACACGGCCGAGGAACTCTACGACGCGGACGACTACGCAGCGACTCGCGACGCCCGCGCCTATGCCTGGTCACTGCACCCGGCAGGTCGCGACGACACCCTGGCCCGCGCCCTGCACGACCATGCGATCGACGAAGCACTCACGGCGTGGATCGAGGGACGCCGCCTCGTCGGCGTGATGGGCGGACACACCGTGCAGCGCGGCGAGCCGGCGTACGCCGCCGCCGCGCGCCTTGGCCATGCCCTCGGCGCGGGGCACACGGTCGCGACCGGTGGCGGACCGGGCGCCATGGAGGCCGCCAACCTCGGTGGCCGGCTCGCCCGGCACTCCCGCTCGGACCTGGACGAGGCGCTCGACCTGCTGGCCCGCGTCCCGGCGTACCGGCCCTCGGTGGAGGCCTGGGCGCGTGCCGCCTTCGACGTGTGCGACCGCTTCCCGGGCGGTGCGGAGTCGCTGGGCATCCCGACCTGGCACTACGGCCACGAGCCGCCCAACGTGTTCCCGACCGCGATCGCGAAGTACTTCCGCAACGCGACCCGCGAGGCGATCCTCCTCGAGGTCTGCGACGCCGGGATCGCGTTCCTGCCCGGGTCCGCCGGGACCGCCCAGGAGATCTTCCAGGACGCCTGCGAGAACTACTACGCCGACGAGTCGTCGATCGCCCCGATGGTGCTGGTGGGCCGGACGTACTGGACCGAGACCGTGCCGGCGTGGCAGCTGCTCACGGCCCTGGCGCGGGGTCGGCTGATGGAGCCGCACGTGCACCTCGTGGACTCCGTGGAAGAGGCCGCCAACCTGCTCGTTTCTGGGACGTGAACGTCCGGTAACACCTAGCGTGACGCCCATGGAAATCTCCCGCCGCGACCTCTTCCGGTCGACCGCCGCCGTCAGTGCCGCCGCCGCTCTCACCTCGCTCGGGGGCCTGGCCGCGGAGGCCGTCGCCGGCACCGCCGGCGTCCGGAGCGGGACGCTCGCCGGTGTCATCGTCCGGGGCAAGGCCGGGCGCGGTGGCTGGCGGCCGCTGGTCCGCAAGGCCGGCGAGCCGCACCGGGTCCGCACGGGTCTCGGCACCCCCGCCAAGGCCGGCCGGGCCGGGCGTCGGACGCCGCTGCTGGCCTTCGCCCAGCTGACCGACGTCCACATCGTCGACGCCCAGTCGCCCGCCCGCCTCGAGTCCGGCGAGCCGGTCTCGACGTCGGCCTCGCGGCCGCAGGAGACGATGTCGGCCCACGTCGCGGAGGCGATGGTCCGCGAGCTCAACGCGATCGGCTCGGGGCCCGTCACCGGTCAGCCGCTGGCCTTCGCACTCCAGACCGGCGACAACTCCGACAACTCGCAGTACAACGAGATCCGCTGGAACATCGACCTCCTCGACGGCGCCGAGGTGCGACCCGACTCCGGCGACCTGACGCGCTACGAGGGCGTCCAGGACTCCAACCCGGACTTCTACGACCCCATGTTCTGGCACCCGCACGGCGCGCCCGCCGGCAAGAAGCCCGACCTCTACCGCAGGGTCTACGGCTACCCGAAGATCCCCGGGCTGCTCGACCGGGTCCGAGCCCCGTTCCAGGCCACCGGGCTCTCCATGCCCTGGTTCGCCGTGTTCGGCAACCACGACCAGCTCGCCCAGGGCAACTTCCCCCACTCGCTGCCGATCGCCGGGAACCCGGTCGGCACGACCAAGAACACCTCGATGGGCCCGCGCACCGTCACCGCCGACCCGGACCGTCGCTACGTGTCCCGCGGCGAGTGGGTCGAGGAGCACTTCGCGAGCCCGGCCTCCCCCGGCCCCGTGGGCCACGGCTTCACGGACACCAACCGCACCGACGGCACCGGCTACTACACCTTCGACCAGGGTGACCTGATCCGCTTCGTCGTCATGGACACCGTCAACGAGAACGGCGGCGACGACGGGTCGCTCAGCCAGGAGCAGTTCGCCTGGCTCAAGCAGGTGATCGCCGACTCCGCCGACCGACTGCTCGTGTTCTCCAGTCACCACGCCTCCTGGACCATGGGCAACGCTCGCGGCACCGGCCGCGTGCTCGGCGACGAGCTGGTCGCCGAGCTGGTCAGCCACGACAACGTGGTGGCCTGGGTCAACGGCCACACCCACCACAACAACATCCGGCCGCACACGCGCCAGCCCGGTGGCGGGTTCTGGGAGATCAACACCGCCTCCCACATCGACTGGCCGCAGCAGTCGCGGCTCATCGAGATCACCGACAACGAGGACGGCACCCTGTCGATCTTCACGACGATGGTCGACCACGCCGCGAAGCTGGCGATGCCGAGCAGCCTCGACTCCCCGCTCGAGCTGGCGGCGCTGTCGCGCCTGCTCGCCGCCAACGACCCCGGCTACGCCACCGCCGGCGGCACCGACGACGGGGAGAAGCGCCGCGGACGGGTGTGGGACCGCAACGTCGAGATGATCGTGGCGGCTCCGGCCTTCATGGCCGGCTGACCGGCGACCGGCGACCGGGGCGAGCTACTCGACGGCGGCCAGCTGGCCGCAGGCTCCGTCGATCTCGCTGCCGCGCGTGTCGCGGACCGTCGTGGGGATGCCCTTGGCCTCGAGCCGGCGGACGAACTCGCGCATGTCCGCATCGCGCGAGCGGGTGAAGCGGGCGCCGGGGATCTCGTTGAGGGGG
>JAOPXF010000318.1 GCA_025965295.1 Nocardioides sp. | reverse complement strand
ACGGCGGACCTCCGGTGAAGGTCGGCCAAAGCGTCAGCGGGGTGCTGCTCGGGGACGACGCCCAGGTCATCCGGGTGGTCCCACAGGGCGACTGAGGGACGGTGGTCCTTGGCCTCACCGGGTTGCGTCAGTCGTGCTGCTGAGCGTGCGCCGGGGCGCACGCTGGGCAGCACGACTCCGGCTACCGGAAGACGACGGTCCGGTTGCCGTTGAGCAGCACGCGCGACTGGCTGTGCCAGCGGACGGCGCGGGAGAGGACCTGCGCCTCGACGTCGCGGCCGGCGGAGACCAGCTGGTCCTGGTCGAAGCCGTGGTCGACGCGCATCACGTCCTGCTCGATGATCGGGCCCTCGTCGAGGTCGCCGGTCACGTAGTGCGCGGTCGCGCCCACCAGCTTCACGCCCCTGTCGAACGCCTGGTGGTAGGGCCGTGCGCCCTTGAAGCTCGGCAGGAACGAGTGGTGGATGTTGATCGCCCGCCCGGACAGCTGCTTGCACAGGTCGTCGGAGAGCACCTGCATGTAGCGCGCCAGCACCACCAGGTGGATGCCGAGACCGTCGACCAGCTCCATCAGCGCCGCCTCGGCCTCGGGCTTGGTGTCCGCGGTGACCGGGATGTGGTGGAACTCGAGCCCGTAGGACCGCACCAGCGCCCCGGCGTCGGGGTGGTTCGACACCACGGCCGGGATCTCGATCTGCAGCGAGCGCGTGCTGGCCCGGAACAGCAGGTCGTTGAGGCAGTGCAGGTGCTTGGACACCATGATCAGCGTCCGGTACGGCGCGCCGGCGTCCCAGAGCTCGAACTCCATCGCGAACTCGTCGGCGACCGACGCGAAGTCCGCGCGCAGCTCCTCGACCCCGACCTCGCCGGCGACGGCGAAGTCGATCCTCATGAAGAACCGGCCGACCAGCTGGTCACCGAACTGCTGGCTCTCCAGGATGTTGCCACCGTGCCGGACCAGGAAGCCGGTGACCGCGTGCACGATGCCGGGCCGGTCCGGGCAGGCGAGGATGAGCACGAAGTCACCCGCCGGCGCGGTCGCGCTGTTGGTCTGGGCGGAGACGGGAAGCACCATGGCGGTCCTGGACTCGTGAGAAGGCGTTGCGTGGGACGAAACTCAGTCTGCGATACGCAACAACTCCTGCGCTAGTGTCGCTCCATGCGCAACAGCTCGGACGGCGAGTCGGCGCCCCGGGACCCGGGTGCCGGCGTGCAGTCCGTCGACCGGGCCCTGACCATCCTCGAGGTGCTCGCCCGGGTCGGCGAGGCCGGGGTCACCGAGATCTCCGCCGAGCTCGGGGTCCACAAGAGCACCGCCTTCCGCCTCGTGGCCACCCTGGAGTCGCACCGGCTCGTGGAGCAGACCGAGGACCGCGGCAAGTACCGGCTCGGTGTCGGCGTGCTGCGCCTGGCCGGCGCGACCAGCGCCCGCCTCGACGTCGTGCAGGAGGCGCGGCCGGTCTGCCGCCAGCTCGCCGCGGAGACCGGTGAGACCGTCAACATCGCGGTGCTCTCCGAGAGCTCGGCGCTCTACCTCGACCAGGTCGCCGGCTCCTCGGCCCTGCAGTCGCACAACTGGGTCGGCCAGCACATCCCCCTGCACGCCACCAGCAACGGCAAGGTTCTGCTCAGTGGGCTGGACCAGCCCGCGCTGGACGCACTGCTCGGCAAGCTGTCGGCGTACACCCCGCTCACGATCACCAAGAAGGGCAAGCTCCGCGAGGAGCTCGCCCGGGTGCGCGAGCAGGGGTACGCCGTCGCGATCGACGAGCTGGAGGTCGGGCTGACCGCCGCGGCCGCGCCGATCCGCAACGCGCACGGCGACGTCGTCGCGTCGATGAGCGTCTCCGGACCGACGTTCCGGCTCACCGGCGACCGGGTCGACGAGGCCGTCCGCCAGCTCGTGGAGGCGGCGCTCGAGGTCTCGCACCGGCTCGGCTGGGGTCAACGTTAGGTAACGCGGGCCCGGAATCCTTGACGCGGACCGCCGTCCGCAGCATTCTCAAAGTCACAAGCGGGTTGCGAGGGAAGCAATCCGTTGCGTGATACGCAACATTCTATGCGGGGAGTGGTGCCGGGTGCCGGAGCTCTACGTCGACGGACGCTGGGAGTCAGCGCGCGCCGGAGGGCGCCGCGAGATCCGTTGCCCCGCCGACGGCTCCCTGGTGGCCGAGGTCGACGAGGCCGGCGCCGAGGACACCGCCGCCGCGATCGGTGCCGCGCACCGGGCCTTCCATGACGGCCCGTGGCCGGGTACGCCGGCCCGGGAGCGGGGCGACCTGCTGCTGCGGGTCGCCGACCTGCTCGTGCGCGACAAGTTCGCCCTGGCCCGGATGGAGTCGCTCGACACCGGCAAGCGGCTGGTCGAGTCGGAGTACGACATCGACGACATCGTGTCGGTCTTCCGGCACTACGGACGGATCGCCGCCGAGGAGTCCGGCCGCGTCGTCGACACCGGCAACGCCGACGTCGTCAGCCGGGTCGTGCACGAGCCGATCGGTGTCTGCGGCCTGATCAGCCCGTGGAACTACCCGCTGCTCCAGGTCTCCTGGAAGGTCGCGCCCTGCCTGGCCGCCGGGAACACCTTCGTGCTCAAGCCCAGCGAACTCACCCCGCACACCGCGATCCACCTGATGAGGCTGCTCGAGGAGGCCGGTCTCCCGGCCGGCGTCGGCAACCTGGTCCTCGGTGCCGGAGCCGACGCGGGCGCGCCGCTCGCCGAGGACCCGCGCGTCGACCTGGTCTCGTTCACCGGCGGGCTCGCCACCGGCCGGGCGATCATGGCCGCCGCGGCCGGCACGGTGAAGAAGGTCGCGCTCGAGCTGGGCGGCAAGAACCCCAACATCGTCTTCGCGGACGCCGACCTCGAGGTGGCCCTCGACTACGCGCTGACCGCGGTCTTCCTGCACTCCGGCCAGGACTGCTCGGCCGGTGCCCGGCTGCTGGTCGAGGAGTCGGTCCACGACCGGTTCGTCGACGAGCTCGTCGAGCGCGCGGGCCGGATCCGCCTGGGCGGCCCGTTCGACGACAAGGCCGAGACCGGGCCGCTCACCAGTGGCCCGCACCGCGAGAAGGTCGAGCGGTACGTCGCCGCCGGGCTCGCGGAGGGCGCCGTACTCCGCTGTGGCGGAGCCCGTCCCGACGACCCGGCGCTGGCCGACGGCTTCTACTACCTGCCGACCGTGCTCGACCGCTGCACCAGCGCCATGTCGGTGACCCAGGACGAGTCGTTCGGCCCCGTGCTCACGGTCGAGACGTTCACCGGCGAGGACGAGGCGGTCGCGATCGCCAACGACTCGATCTACGGGCTGGCCGGCGCGGTCTGGACCCAGGACGCCGGCAAGGCGCAGCGGGTCGCGGGCCGGCTGCGGATGGGCACGGTGTGGATCAACGACTACCACCCGTACGTCCCCCAGGCCGAATGGGGCGGCTACAAGCAGTCCGGCATCGGCCGCGAGCTGGGCCACGCCGGACTCGACGAGTATCGCGAGACCAAGCACGTCTGGCACAATATCCGCCCGGCCGTCCAGCGCTGGTTCGGCGGCTAGCCATGGCCCGGGAGCGGTACGACGTGGTCATCGTCGGAGGTGGCTCGGCGGGCTGCGCCCTGGCCAACCGGCTCTCCGCCGACCCGGGGACCAGCGTCCTCGTCCTCGAGGCCGGCCGCACCGACTACCGCTTCGACCCGTTCATCCACATGCCGGCGGCGTTGCCGTTCCCGATCGGCAACCGGCTCTACGACTGGAAGTACCGGACCGACCCCGAGCCGCACATGGGTGGGCGCCGGATCTTCCACGCCCGCGGCAAGATCCTCGGCGGCTCCAGCAGCATCAACGGGATGATCTTCCAGCGCGGCAACCCACTGGACTACGAGCGCTGGGCCGCCGACGACGGCATGAAGGACTGGGACTACCTGCACTGCCTGCCGTACTTCAAGCGGTTGGAGACCTGTCTCGCCGGCGCCGACACGTGGCGCGGGGGAAGCGGCCCGCTCGTGCTCGAGCGGGGTCCGGCCACCAGCCCGCTGTTCGGCGCGTTCTTCGAGGCCGCGCAGCAGGCGGGCCACCCGCTGACCGACGACGTCAACGGCTACCG